>CALKCV010000064.1 GCA_938083405.1 uncultured Microcoleaceae cyanobacterium
CCAAACCCAACCAATTTTTCGCCGCCGAATCGTTGCGGTAAATTGAAACTGGGGCGAATTGATGAGTCACCAAAGCATCCAAATCTCCATCGTTATCTAAATCCGCTAAAGCTATTCCTCGGGAGTTAGTTTTTTCCGTCCAACCGACCTGGTTCGCCACGTCGATAAACCGCTTTTCTCCGTTTAGATAAACTCGGTTTTGTTCGTAGGGAAAAATGCAGCGCCCCTGCAAGTCCGCCCACCTGTCCGCGTAGCCGTGAACGTCGGGATTTGTGAGGGCGATTTGCGCGTTCCAATACCAATAGTCGGGGCAGGTGTTTTCCGATTTTAATTCGCTGAATTGGGGGGCGGGCAAAATGGCGTTTGGTTTAAACATATTTTCGCTTCTTAAATGGCGATCGTAACTGTCGTCAACCATGCCGTTTGCTTGAACTATATCTAATTTTCCATCCCGGTCTAAATCTCCCATCGCCCCTCCCCAACCAAAGCGGTCTTCGTTTAAAACGTTTAATTTCATGGCTTCGTCTTCAAAGGCTTTCGCGCCGACTTTATCGACGTTTCCTTTATTTATCCATAACAAACTGCCTTCTGCTTGCAATTTATGGTGAACGTTGGAGACGTAAATATCCAGGGTTCCATTATTATCAATATCCCCCAAGGAAGCGTTCATTCCTTTATAAGTATCGCGACTTATATCTCCTACTAAAGCGCCTTTGATTAACTGGAACTTTTCGCCTTTTTGGTTGAGGAATAATTCGTCCGGTCCGAAGTCGCTGGCTAAATATAAATCAGTCCAATTATCGCCGTTAAAGTCTCCCGTTCCTATATCTAAAGTCCAGCGATGTTCGCTAATTCCCAGGGCGGTAATATCTTGTTTTTCAAAGCTATTTCCTACGTTTAAGTAAAACAGATTTTTGCCGCCGTTATTGGCATCGTACCAGCTACGGTGCATGAAGTCAAACATTCGGCGATCGCCCTCGTATTCGGCTGCTGGTAAGTTGAAAATATTAAACTCGGTCGGTTTTTCGTAATCGTTGAGATAGGGACTCATGGCATTACCGATTAATAAATCTAACTTGCCGTCGCGGTTCATATCGAAAGCGTTGGCGGTCAAACTAATGGTATATTCATCGATGCCTAAATCTTTGCCGATATCGACAAAATCTAACTCGCCTTTTTCGTTTAAAAGATTTTGCAGCAGTCGAGTTTTTCCGTATCCAATTGTTACTAATAAATCCTCATCGCCGTCGTTATCGCTGTCGAACCAGAGGGCACCGGAGGGCAGTCCTTCGGTGGTAGGATTTGCGGTTAATTTTGCTAAAGCGGGGAGGGGGAAACGGGTAAATTGAAAGTTGCCTTGGTTGAGATAAAGAGAGGCGCGATCGCTCTCATCTTTCAGGGGATAAGTTAAGAAAACATCCAACAATCCATCGTTATTAGCATCGGCAACTGCCACGGCATCTCCTACGGACAAAAGCCATTTACCGACGTTTTGCATCCGGGGGTCAACTCGTTCTAAAATATCGCTTGGTTTGGCAGACATTCCCGCCGACTCTGCGCTTATTTCCACAAACTTAAAATCTGGTGTTACTGTATCTTTAGCAGAGATAAAATTCTGATAAACAAAGATGCCGCTAACTGCTATTAAACTAATTACTCCCCAACGATAGATTCCTTGGAATAAAGCGGAGATAATTTCCCGGTAATTTCGCCCTTTTTCTTCGACCAAAGTTTGCCAAGTTTCAGCGGCGATCGCCCAAACAAACCGACCTGCAAAATAAATAAAACCGGCGTAAAAGAAAGTTGATAAAGTTTCGTATTTATGCAGCAATAAATCGATCGCGACGATAATAAAGGACATCCAAACTTGCCCTTTTACGCTGGGGGGCGATGTAGCCGGGTCGGTAATCATAAAGAAGGTAAAAAGATAAAAAGCCGGCGCGGTCAAAGCTCCCATGATTAAGGTTTGCGGCGGCACGATATCTTGCATTAAATAGGCGCGAAGTCCTAATTGGATGGCATAAAATCCGAGGAAAGAAATAATTAAGGCATTGCGCTTTATTTTGAGTACAAATAATAATAAAGCGGCAGTGACGACAAACATTACCATCGCCAGAGAACCGCCCCACTGGTAAGCGGGGGATGCGCTAATCGCGTCGTTAGCAAATAGCAAACTCATCGCGATGCCAAAGAGGGCGGGATTGAAAACGTGACGGTTTTTAAAGGTAATGAGATATTTAGAGGAAATGGCAAAAAAGACGGGAATTATTAGCAGCCAACTTCCATGGGCGAAGTTAGTTAAAATGCTGAGGGAACATCCAGTTATGGCGCCGCTGAGAGGGAGTAATAAAGTCCGCCGTCGGAACAGCCAGTGGTAGAGCATATCTAAGCCGCTGGCGGAACTAATTATTAATAAGATTTGGGCGGGGGAACGGTTAAATCCCAGGACGGTTATTCCTAAGATTAAATAGGTAGCTAATATTCCTAATACCGCCAATCTAGGATCTGATAATTTGGGGATGCGTTCCCACTGCCAGAGTTGAGGGTTTGGTAGTTGAATTTTTGGGATTGTGAGTTGTTGAGTTGTCATGTTTTTTGTTGTTATTAAAGTTCGCTGTAGAACAGGCATCTTGCCTGTTCCAAGGAGGATGGGAAACAGGCAAGATGCCTGTCCTACGGCAATTATGGCTTTATTCGCTATCGGGGTCTATACCGAGTTCCCGCAACCGTTCGGCCAAGCGATCGGCGCGATCGCGTTCTTCCTGGGCCAGTTCCCGTTCCCGTTGGGCCTGCAATTGTGCCTGTTGGGCCTGCAATTGTGCCTGTTGGGTCTGTTGTCGTTCTTGTTGGACCTGCAATTGTTCCTGTATCGCCGCTTCTTGGGGAGTCGGTACGAGTTGACCTTTGGGAGTAAAGTAACGCAATTTACCTCCATCTACTCCCAAGTACAACTCTAATTCCTCACTCCAACGCCACCCTCGGTTATTCGGTTGAATTTCTCGATACTGATTATTTTTCAATCGAAATCCTTGAAATTCAAGAGTTTCGGGGTCGAACCAAAAATATTCTGGGGTGCGGAAAATGTCTTGGTATAATTCTTTTTTGAAATGGCGATCGCAATTAGCAGTTTCTTCCGATAATAACTCGATAATTAAATTTGGATACTTGCCATCTTCCTCCCAAACGACCCAAGACTTCCGAGGTCGCTTCCGAACCTGTTTGACCAGGAAAAATTCGGGACTGCGAAAGTCGCGATCGCGCAAATATCGCCGACAAAAATAAACGCTCAGAGTCGCGCCGATAAAATAATCGCTCCTGTCGCGCCACAACCATTCCAGACACATCACCAACAAGGCCAACTGCGTGTAGTGCGAGGAGCTTTCCATTTCTGGTTCCTCGCTTTCTAGTTGAGTGGCATCCGGCATTATTGCCTCTAATTGTCGGGCAGTTAAAACCATTGGGCCTCACCTTTGTTAATTAATAGGTCTGGTTCGATTATAGCATGGGCTTTAAGGATCGTAAGTAATTAATAATTAATAATTAATAATTAATAATTGTCGGACGTTCATGGGTGCCGAATAAGCGTTAATACAAGCGCCATCCGCAGGGGAATTTTTGAACGAAAATGCTGCATGCACGACTACTTAGCGATCGCTGAAGCGATTACTACGAACAAATCGCGAAGAGCGATTTCAAACAACTTTAATATAAATCGCTCTTCGCGATTACTACAAGCATTGTTACCCTCCGTTCAAAATCAACATTGCTAACTGTCTTTTTATCATAAGCCCCAGAATTTTCATCGCCTCTTCAATTTCTTCCGACCACGGCAAACCGCTATTGAGACGAAAACAATTCGCATAACCCCCAGAGGGCGAAAACATAGAACCGGGCGCTATACTAATATTCTGCTGGCAAGCTTCCTTATAAAGTTGCATGGAATCAAAACCCAAGGGCAATTCCACCCACAATACATGACCGCCACTGGGTCGCGTTACTTTAGTTTCGGCAGGAAAGTAATCGCAAATTGCTTGGATCGTCCGCATGGTTTGTTGCTGGTAAGCGCGCCGCAGGTGTCGCAAGTGCCGATCGCATCCGCCGTTGGCCAGGAAAGCGGCGATCGCTAACTGGGGCACGGTTGCCGTACTTAAGTTGGTGGAAAATTTCAACTGTTCGACTTGTTGGAGGTGGCGACCGGGAATTGCCCAACCCACTCGCAAACCGGGAGATAAGGTTTTGCTGAAAGACGAAGAATATAACACTAACCCTTCGCGATCGAATGCTTTAATCGCTTTGGGACGACTTTCTCCTTCAAAATATAACTCCCCATAGACATCATCTTCTATTAAGGGGATTTGATATTTGGCAAGCAATTCTGCGAGTTCTTGTTTTTTGCAATCGTTCATGCAGCTACCTAAAGGGTTGCTAAAGTTGGAAACGATCGCGACCGCATTTACTTTTCCTCCTTCGAGGGCTTTTTCTAAATGGTCTAAAGACATACCGTCTCGCGGATGGGTGGGAAGTTCTAAAGCTTTTAATTGTAGGGATTGGAAAATTTCTAATAACCCGTAGTAGGTCGGAGACTCGATCGCTATGGTGTCTCCTGGTTTGGCGATCGCCCGCAAGGATAAATAAATCCCTTCGCAAGTGCCGTTAGTAATTATCATCTCGTCGGGAGTCACGGAACAACCTGCCTCCATCATCCGCCGGGCAATTTCGTGTCTGAGGGGCTCGCAACCGGGAAGGGGGGTATAGGAATGGGACTCGATGGGGCGATCGCGCAACACTTGTCCGATTAAACGATTTAACGGCCCTATGGGAAAAAGTTCTACTGCTGCTACGGCAGCACCTAATTTTATTGTTTTTGGATTTCTCAAAGCGGCATTAATTCGCAATGCTAAAGAAGCATCCACCAGGGAAATCTTTTTCGGCGGCCGGGACTGATTTGGTTCGTCCCGGTGAGAGACGAAAGGCTGTTTTACATAATAACCAGATTGAGGTCTTACTTCTATTAAACCTCGGTCTTCGAGAACCCGATATGCTTCTAATACTGTGGAAATGCTGACTGACATTTGATTGTGCAATTTCCTCACGGAAGGGAGGCGATCGCCCGGCTGCAATGTCTCTTCTTCTATTAATAATTCGATGCGGTTGGCGACTTCTTCGTAAAGGTTTTTTCCTGGGGCTTTTTGGATGGGGGT
>CALKCV010000065.1 GCA_938083405.1 uncultured Microcoleaceae cyanobacterium
AAGAAACCGGGTTTTTTGAAAAAACCCGGTTTCTGGCGGGCGAGGAACTTTTCTTGTAAGTATTTTTATTTTGGCGAGGGTATTGTCTAAAAAACAGGGTTTCTCGATGGAAGGAAAATATATTTAAAAAGGGATGTCTTCATCCTCATCATTTATGTTGTTTCCTAAAGCTTTTTCTGCTTGTTTAATCTTCTCAAATAAAGAGGAACGAGAGGAGGATAGCTTTTGGTTCAATCGATCGAAATTGTATTTAGCTTTAATCTCAGCCAGTAACTCTTTAGGCATCGGTTCCGAAGGCGCTTGAAAATCCTTTGCCGTCACTACGGGCAGCCTCGGTCCTAACTTTTCCTTGCGCATATCTGGCAGTCGAATTAAGAAATATTCCCGCCGACGTCTGACATATTCTGCTTTATTATCTATCTCTTCTAAAATAGCTGCCACTTGAGAAATATCGTGCTGGGAAATAGCAACTCTAACTTCGATATCGTCTAAAGGAATTCCTAATTTTTCAGCCTTGGCTAAAATTTCTGGTGGAACATCGGAATTGATAGGCGGATTAATTGCCGCCGACATTTCTGCTAAGGCTTTTTTAACCGCTTCTTTAGCAGCTTCCACTGTTTGATAATGGGTGCCGCTATCTGCGGAAGTATCGCCAATAATAAATTGCAGTCTATCTGCGACATCAATTAATAATTTCCTAGCTTCGTTAAGGCGATCGTAATTCATATAACAATTAACAATTAATAATTAATAATTAACAATTAACAATTTCCCAACCCACGTTGGTAGCCCAGAAACCCGGTTTTTTTAAAACACCGGGTTTCTAATTGCATCTTTTTATCTTGACATATTGAACAGGCGAGACGCCTGTTCTACGCGCAAATCCTTTCCTGACATCGGGTCCGACCTTCTGAAGAGATGGAACTAATCCTGGTTTGTCCCACCCGGATAGAAATTATTTCCAGGGACGATCTAAAATAGGATGTCAAAGGTAAAAAAGGACAAAAAAGTGACTTTTTGCCAGTTTTTAAGAGGAGGGAACAACCCACACTGGTTCGGGGACTATTACCACCGGACAGAGATATGGGGGAAGTTGCTTCTCGATGCTGGCAATAGACTGCAAAATTTAAAAAAACACTCTTATTTTATTTCTCAATGAAACCAACTCCCGCGCGAACTACCAGAAAACTCCAAAACCGAATATTAAATAGCCTGCTAACTGTAGTTTTGACAATAGCAGGCAACCCCCTACTTTGGAAGCAACAACCGGCATCGGCGGCAACTGGGGCCTATTGCCGGATGTCGCCAGAAGCGATCGCCCAAAAAGAAAACCTCCGCCAAGCTACCCTCACCGGCAACCCCCAAGCAGAAAAAGAGTACAAAGACCTACTCATCCAACACGCCCGAGAGGTGGGCAACTGTCGGCAGCGAACCTGGCCCAGAACTCAGGCAATTTGGCTGCGACTCTATCCCTGCGATGCCAAACCAGGGGAATTAAACCGCATCCTCGACGATATTGTTAACAAAGGCTATAACGAAGTTTACATCGAAGTTTTTTACGACGGTCAGGTGTTGCTGCCCGCCAATAATAACCCCACCGCCTGGCCCTCCATAGTCCGCAATGCGGGCCCTTATGAAAATGTGGATCTATTAGCCCAAGCCCTCGCCGCCTCCCGAGACCGAGGTTTGAAAGCTTATGCCTGGCTGTTTACGATGAATTTCGGCTATACCTATTCTCAAAGAAGCGATCGCCAAGACGCCCTCGCCCGCAATGGGGCAGGTCAGAGAACTATAGACGTCGTCCCAGACAATGAAGACTTACAAGACCAACTCGGAGAAAGTCACGCTTTCCACGCTTTCGTAGATCCCTACAGTCCCCAAGCGCGACAAGATTATGCGAAGTTGGTAGATGAAACCCTCAAACGCAGACCTCAAGGGGTTTTATTCGACTACGTTCGCTACCTCCGAGGAACGGGAGAAGCATCGGTTGCGAGTGGCGTTAAGGATTTATGGATTTACGGCAAAGCATCCCAGCAGGTATTGTTGCAGCGGGCAAAAAGCGATCGAGGCAGAGAGTTGATTAAGCGATTTTTAGCCAAGGGATATATTACTTCTAACGATCTCTCCGAGGTGAATAGACTCGGCGGCGATCGAAACAGTCCTCTGTGGCAAACGGTTTATTCCCCCGCTACCACTGCCTCTAGCGAACCTACCCCAGTCGGTCGAGGAGGTTTGCTGCAGCAACTATGGGAACTAAGCGTCGCCCACGCCGCCCAGGGAGTTTTGGATTTTCTCTCTTTGGCGGTCGAACCAGTGAAGAGAAGAGGTCTCTCGGCGGGGGCGGTGTTTTTTGCTGGTGGTAATAACAAAATTCGGGATAAGGGTTTTGATTCTCGCTTGCAACCTTGGGATCAGTTTCCTGCCGATATAGAATGGCATCCAATGGCTTACGCTATTTGCGGGGAAAACGATCCGAGTTGTATCGTCTCTAAGGTTGAGAGGGTTTTGAGTATGGCACCTGCGGGTACGAAGATTAAACCGGCGATCGCCGGTTTGTGGGGGGCACCTCTTACAAATCGTCCTTCTCTGGAAGTGCAGATGCAGGCGATCCGTCGCGCCGCGCCGCAAATTGACGCTATCAGTCATTATTCTTATGGGTGGCAGGAGATAGAAGCTACGCGATCGCGCAAGTCTTGTCGTTTGTAGGGCGATCGTAGTAAGCACTTTAGTGCTTAAAAATGAAGTGATTTTCAGCACTAAAGTGCTTACTACAAACTCTATTTCAAAAAATGGCCATTAATCCTAGTTTTTTAAGTACCAGTGCAAAATTAATTGGACATCTGGAACAGGCGAGACGCCTACGGGGGAATAAGAAATAATTTTATGTAAATATTTTTGCCTACCTACTTAACAGCAATTAAAAATCAAAGAAAATACGGAGTCGATGGCCCATTTCTGCCAATGGCAAACCTCGGGACATAATAAGATAGAATCGAAAGACCGAAAATAGACCCGATTTGCCGATATTGACGCAGAATATGGGGCATAAGAATTAAGAGGAACAACTACGATGACCGACAATACGCCAGCCCAAGCCAAAATAGCGCCGCCAGTAATGGAGTTAGACTCGGACGCTTGGGCAGAGCAAGAAGATAGCGACATCGAAGCAGAAGAAGAAGAGCAAATTATTATCGAGGCCTTCGATCCAAACCTGATAAAAGTTGACACTAGACCGATTACCATCGATTTAGTTCTCTCCAGAATAGCCCACGAAGAATTAGACCTAGCCCCCGACTTCCAACGTCAAGCCGGCATCTGGACTGCTTCTGCTAAAAGCAGATTAATAGAATCAATTCTGATCCGCATTCCCCTGCCAGCATTTTATATGGATGCCACCGACGAAGATAAGTGGTTAGTTATCGATGGCTTGCAAAGATTAACTGCTTTGAAACAGTTCGTTCTAGATAAAGATTTAACCCTGAAAGGGTTAGAATTTCTGCCGCAATTAGAAAACAAAACTTACGACGAATTGCCTCGAAATTTCCAGAGGCGAATTTTAGAAAGCTTGCTGACAGTTTATGTCATCGAAAAAGGCACCCCGCCAGAAGTAAAATTCACTATTTTTAGAAGAATAAATCGCGGCGGTTTGCCCCTATCGCCCCAGGAACTCCGCCACGCCCTCAACCCGGGTAAAGCACCAAAAGTTTTGGCGAGTTTAGCGGACTCGGAAGAGTTTAAAGAAGCAACGGGGATTAGGGATTGGCGGAAAAAAAGAATGGTCGATCGCGAATTTGTTTTAAGGTTTTTGGCTTTCAATATTACTC
>CALKCV010000066.1 GCA_938083405.1 uncultured Microcoleaceae cyanobacterium
AAATTGAAGGGGGTAAAAACTTTACAGCTATTGATTTTGAAATTAAAAATAGCGATCGACAGGGCTGGTTAGATATTACTTATTTAGATGAAGATTTAAGAATTGGGCGAGGCAATGTAGGCAGCGTTTTTGTCTTGAGTAAAGTTTCATAGAAACCGCAGCATTTACCGTGCATTTCAATGCCAAAAATTTCCCCCCCAATTATCGTTTTGTCGGTAGATTTCATAATTGAGAGCAACCCTTAGAAATCTTCAGGTAAAACACTTTTCAAACGAGCAAGGACCGGGTCTGTTTCTTTTAATCGTTCTATTTCAGCAATCTTCTCAGCCTCAGATTTTTCTGATTTAGGAGGTTTTTTATTGCTAGATTGGACTTCAGTAAGATTTACCGGGGAAGTATTAACCAACTCATCCATTTTGCCAAACTCATTTTTTATAGCATCCAAAGTCTCAACAAACTTAACATTAACGTTTAGTTGCAGTTGAGTCAGCAAATTACTTAATTTAGATAACTGATTTTCTAATTCCTGTTGTTTATTTAATTGAGTTTTGTCTGTAGAAACTTCCTGCTTTACCTCTTCGAGTTGCTTGCTTATTTCAATAACCCGCTGTTCTAATCTTTGGAAACTTTGTAGAGATTGAGCGGAATCAGAAAGGGATAAAAACTGCCACAAAGCCTGTTTGCATAGATTGCTAAAAGTTTGATATTTATGCCCGTTTAACTCTTTTTCAATTGCGAGTAACAACTGTTGGTCTGCGGCATCTTCGTTAAAACTGACAGAGTAATTTTTGTTGTTTTTTGCCCACAGCATCGGGTAATAGTTTAATGACTTTTGACAAACAGTCTAATGCTAGGGGAGAATTTTTTTTAAGATATTTTCCCCTATAAATTAATTTAAGGGTAGGGTTCTATCTAGACAAGATAGAACCAACCCTAAATTCTTAGCTAGAAAGCCCTTCAGCCTCACGCCATAATCTGCGATTTGGCGTGGGATGAATCGGCTGTAAATTAATGGGACTCGAAGTCTCATTAATTTACAAATTTTATTTTATAATAAAAGCACGCTGGTCAGAAGCTCACAACCGCCAGTGCGAACCCAGAAAATTTAATAAGATATGGGGTTGTTATCCCAAATTCCTAGCAAACCGTGGGAAAACGTAAAATCTTATTGCGGCTGCTTGTGAGTAGACTTTTTTTCTTTCTGCAAAAAGGGCGGCGGGGCATCCCGTCCTTAAAGCTCGCGGAGTCCCATGCAATAGCAGGACTGTTAAACGAGAAGCCCACGCCATACCTTTGGGGTTGGCGTGGGAGTATGTCACAAAACTACCAACTTTAACCCTCGATCGCGTCGATGTAAAAACTGGTAGCTAAAACCTGTTTTGTAATTTCTCTTCCTCGATTTGTTCGTAACGAGTAATCTTACTCAATAAGAGTGTCTTTTTTGTAGTACTCGTTATGAGTCTGGGAAATTGCCAATATGGGATGCACCCTTATTTTTATCTGGCAGTAGCCAGTTGAGCCTCTCCATAGATATATTGTCCCAAAGCATTTGCTTCTCGTGGCGGCTGGGACACATGAGCCTTAATACCAGCTTCTTTGAGGAGCTTTTCGAGGTCTGCTTGGAAAAAGGCCGCACCGCCACCGGTCAGCACGACATCGGTAACTCGCTCTGGCAGCCATTGAATCAACTGTTCGCATAGTTTGGATGCAAAAGCCTTACGCAGTTCTGGAATAATCGGGTCTAAGCTAATAGGCTTGTTAGAACCTTTCGGTCGGTAGGAACGCTGGCCCTCGGGTTTGTGAACTGCTTCGAGTAAATATAGAGATTGAGAATCTGCCCCCTTAATCTTAGCAGCCACCTCCTCATAGAACTGACTCATGGCAAAAGATATGCTCTTAGAAGCAGCACGAGCAAAGCGGAAGCGATCCACCATTAATAAATCCGTAGTTTGATGGCCAATATCCACGACGGCCACCGATAGTTCCGGCAACTGGGGTTCAAATTCCTTACTATTAGTGGCCTCGCACCAAATCAAAGAACCGTAACCCTCCGGCATCACCCAGACGTTATTAATATTAACGTCAACCATCTCGCCACCGCGATAGGACACCTTATGGGGGGACTTTAATTGAGAGATAATCTGCTCTTTTTCCCTCTCGAACTGTTCTTGAGAGTAGAAAGGCAGACCAACCACCACTGAAAAATCTCCCTTAATTTGGAAATATCCAGCGCAGGCCAGCAATTTAATCAGAGCATCATCTACCTTAGATTTAGCGATCGCTTGAGTCGCCCCAAAAAGAGTCGCCCCAAAATCTGCCGCCAATTGGCCCACGGCATAACCGGTACCCTGGTATTCCAACCAAACGTCCAATAACGGATCCGTAGGTTTTGACTCAAAGCTACCCGCCCTGACTTGTTCCAAACTCAAACGGGCTACGTTGGCCGGAACGAAAACAACGCTATTAGGAGTGCGACTGACGCAGGCCTTTGTTGCCGTTCGGCCCAAGTCAAGACTGAGAATAGTATTCTTGCCGCTAGCAGGCTGCCTGGTCAGCATGGCTGCAGCACCCCCGGACTGTGGTTTAATATTTGCCGTCATTAGTATTTTTACCTCTTTTAATTTTCTTAATCATAATTTGACACATTCCCCAACTTCGAGCTTGATGGGAAACTGTAGGACCATCGAACTGCCTGCGCGTTAAGACATCAACTCTATGAGCCTACCGCGCAAGATTTGCAGCTAGTTTAGCGTGCCATTACTTGGTCGTAGATGCGGTTGCAATATCTACAAAGGTCAGAAATAACGTCTAAACGCCCCGCCTATCTTTTAGTAGATTGGGTTCTAAATTAGCACTAAATATCCCAAAAATCAGAAAAATCTTACCACCGATCGCTCTAGGGCCTCCCCTGACTTCCCAACTTTGGCAGTAACCTGTCGCTCTTTCAGTGGCCATATAGCCCGGTGGGGGTTATGGCCCGATTTGAAAAATATTCGGTCGGATGATACTCCATTTCAACAATCTTTTCAATCCCAAAGTTAATGGCGAGTGGCAGAATCCCCCCCCAGTTAACAAAACTTAATTATCTCTAATCCAGTCTGGTTGGCGTTTTCGGGTTAATGATGCCTATAAAAGATTAAAATAAGTTACATTTAGTAAAGTAAGTTAAGCGATATTAATCGCCATTTAGCTCAAACGCAATTTTAGTAGTTTTGTCAATAGGCCAATAAAAATGAAATTTTCTTGGAGAACAATAGTCCTTTGGTGCTTGCCAGCCTTAGTCATCGGTTTCTTTCTGTGGCAAGGAAGCTTTGGCTCATCCCCAGCCAACATGGGCGGTAATGCAGCCAGCACCCGCATGAGCTACGGTCGATTCTTAGACTACCTCAACGCCGGTCGAGTCACCACGGTCGATCTGTATGAAGGAGGGCGTACCGCGATCGTCCAAGCAGTAGATCCAGAACTGGACAACCGCAACCAAATGCTACGGGTGGACTTACCCTCTAATTCCCCAGAACTAATAACCCGCCTGCGAGAGGCCAATATCGCCTTTGACATCCACCCCCCGCGCAATGAAGGAGCTATCTGGGGCCTATTAGGTAATTTAGTTTTCCCAGTGCTTTTGATCGCCGGACTATTTTTCCTCTTCCGCCGCTCTAACAACGTGCCAGGAGGACCGGGACAGGCCATGAATTTCGGCAAATCAAAGGCCCGCTTCTCTATGGAGGCCAAGACGGGAATTCTGTTCGACGATGTAGCAGGAGTCGATGAAGCTAAAGAAGAACTGCAAGAAGTTGTTACTTTCCTCAAAAAACCAGAAAGATTCACTGCTGTGGGAGCGAAAATTCCCAAAGGAGTATTACTGGTAGGACCTCCGGGAACTGGTAAAACTCTCCTAGCTAAGGCCATCGCAGGCGAAGCGGGAGTCCCCTTCTTCAGCATCTCCGGTTCGGAATTCGTAGAAATGTTCGTCGGGGTGGGCGCTTCTAGGGTTCGAGACCTCTTCAAAAAAGCCAAAGAAAACGCCCCTTGCATTATCTTTATCGATGAAATCGACGCGGTAGGTAGGGCTCGCGGTGCCGGTATCGGCGGCGGTAACGACGAACGGGAGCAAACCCTAAACCAATTGCTGACGGAAATGGATGGCTTTGAAGGCAATAGCGGTATTATTATCATCGCTGCTACTAACCGTCCCGATGTCCTAGATTCCGCTCTATTGCGCCCGGGACGCTTCGACCGACAAGTGGGGGTCGATGCTCCAGATATGAAAGGTCGCTTATCTATTCTAGAAGTTCACGCTCGCAATAAAAAACTGGCAACAGAGATATCTTTGGAAGCGATCGCTCGCCGGACTCCTGGTTTTACCGGGGCGGACTTAGCCAACTTGCTCAACGAAGCGGCTATCCTGACTGCCCGCCGTCGCAAAGAAGCCATTACCATGACGGAAATTGACGATGCTGTAGATCGGGTGGTAGCCGGTATGGAGGGCACTCCTTTAACTGACGGCAAGAGCAAGCGGTTGATTGCTTATCACGAAATCGGTCACGCGATCGTCGGTACTCTGCTCAAAGACCACGACCCAGTACAAAAAGTTACCCTAGTTCCCCGAGGTCAAGCTCGCGGTCTGACTTGGTTTATGCCCAGCGAAGACCAAGCTTTGATTTCGCGATCGCAAATTCTTGCTCGCATTACCGGTGCCCTGGGGGGTCGGGCTGCCGAAAAGGTCATCTTTGGCGATGCAGAAGTTACCACTGGGGCGGGCAACGACTTGCAACAGGTAACGGGCATGGCGCGTCAAATGGTTACTCGCTACGGAATGTCGGACCTGGGGCCTCTTTCTCTGGAAAGCCAACAAAGCGAGGTTTTCCTGGGACGAGACTTAATGACTCGCACGGAATATTCCGAGGAAATAGCTTCTCGGGTGGACGCTCAAGTTCGCGCTATTGTGGAACACTGCTACGAACAGGCCTGTAAGATGATGCGCGATAACCGCGCAGTTATCGATCGCTTGGTCGATCTTTTAATCGAAAAAGAGACTATCGACGGGGACGAATTCCGCCAAATTGTGGCTGAGTACGCCGTGCTTCCAGAGAAGGAAGTTTTCGTTCCGGTTCTGTAAAAAACTGCGTAGGACAGGCAAGATGCCTGTAAAAAAACCGCGTAGGACAGGCAAGATGCCTGTAAAAAACCTCGTAGGACAGGCAAGATGCCTATAAAAAACCGCGTAGAACAGGTAAGATGCCTGTAAAAAACCTCGTAGAACAGGTAAGATGCCTGTGAAAAACCTCGTAGGACAGGCATCTTGCCTGTCCTACAATAGTTAAAGAACTCATAAA
>CALKCV010000067.1 GCA_938083405.1 uncultured Microcoleaceae cyanobacterium
GGCGAAGGTATTGTCAAAGAAACCTGGTTTCTAATATGCCACGAATCCTGCACGGACTCCTATATCAATTAAAACTTCACCTTCTCAACTGGAGGAACGCGCCAGCCGAAGTCCGTAGGCGCGATAGGTCCCAACGCCCCATCCCGACCCCCTACCTGAGTTGCCCGCATAACCAATGCGGAGGCACCCAGTTGCAGAAAAATCATGGTAATGCGATCGGCGGCCAACCGGGGGAACAGCGACGGCCAACTGACCGCCGTACTCCATAAAGTCTGGGCCGGGGTTTCCACTGCAAAACTGCCCAAAGTGGGGGCGTTATATTCCCAGTCCGGTCGCACTATCCCCATGGGCGTCAGTTCTTTATCCAAAGATTTGACCCAACTTGTTAGCTGGATAAAACTTTGGGTTTGTTCCTCTTCTGGATGCTCCCTCAACCATTTGACAATCAGACGGTTTAAAGCTGATTTGGCGATAGTTCTTTGCAAGGCCCAATACATGGCCTGGTTGGAATCTTGGATGCAGGAATTAATCGGAGTAACGAAGGTGATGCCGGTGCCGTCGCCGATGCGATAGCGGGCGGCCATGATGTCTAGTTCGTAAAGGATCTCGTCCAAGGGCGAAAGTTTGCTGCCTTCAAAGTTATACTCCCTGGTCAAAGGCTCGAATTTAATGATAATGTCCGATATGGGACGGCTGCCCAACCATCCAAACTGGCGATCGCCTAAATATCTCGCCCAAGAAATTCTGCCGGCAATTATGCCATCTATGTTGTGGGTGTAGATCTGTTGGTACTCGATCTCGAAACGCAACTCGCCCCCAAGAGGATCCCGCACCACTTCGGCGATGCCGTAGGCGAAGTGACCCAAAAATAATCCCATCGGTGCGAATTCGGCTTTTTCCCCGCCGATGCCCCCATAGACGTGCATTAACAATGCCCGATCGCCCTCTTTCCACTCCGTCTCTGGAACCTCTGACTTGGGCGGCGCTTGGGGTTGCAGCAAAACGGTTTTGACTTTGCCTTTTTGAGCCTTTACCTTTTGCCAATATTTAAAGTTAATATAATCGATGGTAGCTTTTTCTCCAGAAACGACCTCCTGGGGAACCACGGACAAGAGGGCGCGGGGAGCGATCGCTTGCACGACAAAGTAACCCTCGCGATTTTTGGCCCCGTAAACGTACCAACCCCTTGCATTGACGGGGGATTTTTCCAGATCGCGGTTGCTGGATGGATAGACTCCGTTGCGGTCTGCCATAACCGAAGGAATATAGACCGTTTCTTCGGGACCGTCAAATTTTTGAGTTTGGCGGTTGTAGTGGCGTACCAGGAAGAAATCGTCTTGCTGCCGTCGGGCGACGGTCACCAAAGCGTAATAGCGACCGGTAATTTGCACCGGTTCGCGGCTGATATAGATCGAGGGGCGGTCGTCTCCCGTATCTACCACTTCCACTGGTTCGTCCAGCTTGACGATGACATCATCCACCGGCCGCGCCCCTGCCAAAGACTCCAGAGGACCGACGTTTTCCCAACCGTCGAGGCGATCGGGGTGGATAGTGCCTTTTCGCTTGCTAACCCGTACTTGTTCGGCAAAGTTGAGGTCTTTAGTTACCAATTTAACGTAAGTTTGGACCCTTTGAGAGTCGTCCCATCGCAAATTGACTACTTGTCCGACGCGGTGTTGGTTTGCTTCGTCCGCGCGATAAATTTCAAAGAAAACCCCGCGCACCCACTGGCGTTGTTCCTTGGAGGGTAAGATTAAACGCCCCATCCAGGTAGCGACCGGTTGGTAGAGTTCGGGGTTAATTTTCTGGTGGAGAGGATAATAACCGTGCTGGTTAAATAGAGCTTGTTTGAAAAGTTCGTAGTTGCTAAAAGTTTTGATATCGTTAGGATCTAATCCCGTTTCCTTCCAGTCTCGCGTTAAGATCGCCGCCATGATATCGACGGTTTTTTGCAAGCGGGTACCTCCTTCTGGGAGCGTGGTTTCTGCCATAGGGCCTTGGGGGCCGTTGTGACCCATATCTGGTTGGGAGATAAAGTGGATTTTGCCCCGACGCTTGGCGCGGTTCCATCGCGATAAAATGGCGAGGGGCCAACGTCCGGGAAACATTATCGGTCCTATTTTCTCGACTATATCTTTATCTCCGACCACATGATAGAGCTGTTCTACCTCCATGGTCCCGCCGTTGCCGCTGATGACTCCGGCCAAGGAAATGACTTCTATGGGTGCTTTGGTAGCTTTTTTGAGAAAAGGAACTGCTCCGAGGGACATTTGTCCGCCGCCGCTATAGCCGATGAGAGTAATGGGAGTTTGGCTGCCGACTCGATAGCCGAAGTGGAGGAGGCTTTCAAAGATAACTTGTGCCAGAGCTTGATTTTGGATCGGACCGTAGCGCGGATCGGCGGCAACGGCGACGGCGACTACGTTGCGAATGTTGACGATCGCCGCTATGGGGTTCTTGGGATTTTTTAAGCCCATGGAGTCGATGATGCGCCAGAGGAAGGATAGAGGTCGGTTTTTTGTCAGGGGTTGATTGCCAACGGAGTAGGGCATGAGTCCCTTTACTATTAGCACGTCCGATGGGGTTGCGGATGCTAGACCGTCGAGGAGTAGATTTACTTCCGGCAGGTATTGATGGGAACCCTGGTTGATGCCGTCTAGGTAAACTACATAGCGAGAGGCGGGCAGGTCGCCTTTGGGGTCTTTTACCCTGGTTCCGGGGTATTCCAGGGGCCTATCTTTCGACCAACCGGCCCACCAGCTAAGGGCTTCTAGGGGGGTGAGGACGATAGAGACGAAGAGGGCGATGATGGCGATGAGGGCGAGATCGACGGCTATTTGTACGCCTCTGGTCAGGGCGTTATACCCGAGGAAGAGCCAGCTTTGGGATAAGGGGGATAGGAGGATGGCGATCGCGAAGGTTATTACTCCTAGAGCGATAAGGGCGATGGGCGGCTTCTTTTTTTTGCTCTGGTTGATAGGCGTCAGAGCTTCGGCTAATATATCTTCATTGACATAATTTACTGTAGTTTCTCGGCCGGTCCTGACTATCTGTTTGAGTTGTCTCCAGTCCGTTACCAGTTCGATGCCGGCGGCGAGATTTAAGAGTCGCTCTCCTAAGACGACGATGGGGCGACCCAAGGTCCGCTCGAAGAGTTCTAGTACCACCCATCCCAACCCCGTGCAAGCAAAGGCGCTCCAGGAACCCAGTCCGGCGACTACTTCCATGCCGTAAACTCCTGCAAGCAAGCTCCAGATGGATAGCAAGATGGAGATGGGGATGCCTAAGTGGGGCAGGCCGATGAAAAAGGCGAGGGTTTGGGGCGCGTAGCTCAATGCCAGAGTGCGGGCAACCGTGAGGAAAGATAGATGAGCGTTGAAGAAGACGTTGCTAACTAACCAGATGCTCCCGACCCAGAAGCTGTAGGTCAATACAAAGAGGATAGAAGAGACCGCTAAACTAAATATAAACCGAATTGGTCTGACTTTATTAATAAAAAGGACGAGGGATTGTCCGAGGGCTTGGGAGAAACCTGCGATTAATACTGCGATTAATGCGGCGGTGGTTCCTTGGGGCAGGACGTTAATGTTATAAAACCCTTGAGGATTTAAACTTAACCCCGACCAGAGCAGTTGCCAGAATTGGTTGAGAGCCGTTTCACTCATGATAAACCTACAATCTCAATGGAAATATTCCATTGTAAACCATTAGGCGACAATTGGCAAATTGAGAATTCTGGGATTGGGCATCGATGGGAGCGGTAATAGGCTCAAACGCCTTGACGGGAGAGGGCGATCGAGCTACCATCGGGCGTGTCATAATATTCTCAAAAGTAGAAATCAACTTAGAGGCAATGAAAAAATGTTTCAGTCAGTAGAAGGCGTTTACCGTAATGGTAAAGTAGAATTATCAGAAACTCCTCCCCACATAGAGTCCGCGCGAGTAATAGTAACCTTTCTGCCGGAATCGACTAATTTGGTCGATCTGCAAGCTCGGGGCATCGAACCAGAAGCGGCGGCAGAATTGCGAGCAAAATTGCAAACCTTTGCACCAGAATGGGAACGACCGGAAATGGAGGCTTATGACAATTAACAATTAACAATGTTCCCAATTAACAATTGGGATCGAGGCGTAAAACCATTGATTTTATTGGCGCAGACTGCTATTAGATGCCAAAAATGCCGGCTACGCGATCGTTCTACGACATCACTGGAAGCGATAGCTTCACAGAACGAATTAAAATACCAGAAATAGTAGAACAAGCAGAACGGCAATTAGATGCTCTAGCTGGTAGCGGTGCATCTGGCATAGAGTGGCGGGTCGCTAACGAGGAAGTAGTCAAAAGGCTAAAAAAATTGTTCCGCTTAAAAAATATCCCGATCGATGTTAAATACGTTCCTTAGTTTGCCAAGGAGAAAATTAAATGAAAAACTACGCCATCGCGATCGTATCTTTCTCTCGTCTAGAACCAACAGTAATCAAATCCATATTAGCTTGCCCCACAATTAGCAAGCTAGTTTTTCCAGCAACTTTACCTACTCATCCAGGGGGTGGAATAGACTTACATTCAGCATGGGAATTTGACCTGAATTTAGTTCCCAAAGAATTCTACGCAAAATCCCTTGTTAATATTCCCATCGACGGCAAAAATGGCATCAAATTTTCCAGCACTATTTATCTCAAAAAAACCGTAGTTCCCAACGTTATCAATTTAGAATTTAACAACCAGCATTTAGAAGAAGGTATCGTAAACCGAGACAATATCGAAGCACTATTGACGGAAATTATTCCTATATTCCAGACCGATCGTGCCTCAGTTTATCATCAAAAAATCGCTACTGATGAAGCTCCTCGCTATTATCGCACCCCCGATTACAAATCTTATCCCCTAGATTTTGACTGGATAAATTATTTCGGACCCGAGATGATTAATATCTTAGGTCGGTGGCGTTTTAATCGGTTACAATCTTGCGCTGCCAAATACAATTTCCACGAAGGAATTATGGTTATTTTGGAAGAGGAACCTCTGGACAAAGATAACGAAGAACATCAAAAACGGATTGAATTGGCAGAAGCAGAAATGGGTTTTGCCGAGTTGTTAGAATCGGATTTAGTGACGAAAGTTTAAAGGTGTTTTAGAGGGGCGATGTTGCATCGGCAACGCTGCGCGTTTCATGTCGCGATCGCGAAACGCCTCTGGTACGAACTTCCATGAGGAAATCCCAAGAATTAAGAAACCCGGTTTTTCAATAAAAATGCCTTATGTTAGGTTGGGTGGAACGCAGAGCTAACCAAACATACGATCGGCATGGAGATGTAAGAAACCGGGTTTTTGCCAAAAACCCGGTTTCTGGCGGGCGAATTAGCATTGTTATCAGAAAATGGCGAAGGTATTGTCAACAAAACTCGGTTTCACGCCGCGGGAGGAAATCTATTAAAAAAGCCCGTAGGTTAGGTTTCCTTCCTCAATTGTTAATTGACATAACCCCAACCATGGCCAAAATATGGCAGAATAGTAAAACAGAAACGAAAAAGTCCACTTAGTCCAGGCAAACCATGACCCAAAACATACCAGAACTAGCCACCAAATACGACTCCTTCGCCACCGAAGCCAAGTGGCAGGAGTATTGGGAAACCCACAAAACCTTCAAAGCAGACCCCAACCAACCAGGGGAACCCTACTGCATAGTCATCCCGCCCCCCAACGTCACCGGCAGGCTGCACATGGGCCATGCCTTCAACAACACCCTCATCGACGCCCTCATCCGCTACCACCGGATGCGGGGCGACAACGCCCTCTACCTCCCAGGCACCGACCACGCCAGCATCGCCGTCCAAACCATCCTGGAAAAACAACTGCGCGAAGAAGGCAAAACCCGCAACGACATCGGACGGGAAAAATTCCTCGATCGCGCCTGGGAGTGGAAAGAAGAATCAGGCGGCACCATAGTCAACCAACTCCGTCGCCTCGGAGTCTCCTGCGACTGGACTCGGGAACGCTTCACCCTAGACGAAGGCCTATCCAAAGCAGTCATAACAGCATTCCTTCGCCTCCACGAAGAAGGTCTCATCTATCGCGGCAACTATCTGGTCAACTGGTGCCCCCAAAGTCAATCTGCAGTTTCCGACTTAGAAGTAGAGAACCAAGAAGTCAACGGCAACCTCTGGCATTTCCGCTACCCCCTCACCGACGGCAGCGGTTTCGTAGAAGTCGCCACCACCCGCCCCGAAACCATGTTGGGCGATACGGCAGTAGCGGTCAACCCCAAAGACGATCGCTACAAAAACCTCATCGGCAAAACCGTCACCCTCCCCATCATGGAACGGCAAATTCCCATTATCGCCGATGACTCGGTGGATCCGGCATTCGGTACCGGTTGCGTCAAAGTCACCCCCGCCCACGATCCGAACGACTTCGCCACGGGCAAGCGCCACGAATTGCCGTTTATCAATATTATGAATAAAGACGGCAGCCTCAACGAAAATGCCGGACCCTTTGCCGGACAAGACCGGTTTGAGGCGCGGAAAAATGTGGTGAAACGTTTAAAAGCGGACGGGTGTTTGGTGAAAATAGAAGAATACAAACATACAGTTCCTTATAGCGATCGCGGCAAAGTACCAGTCGAACCCCTCCTCTCAACCCAATGGTTTGTCAAAATTCGCCCCCTGGCAGACAAAACCCTAGAACTCCTCGACAAACAGAACCAGCCGGTCTTCGTTCCCGAACGTTGGAGTAAAGTATATCGCGACTGGTTAGTCAAGCTGCAAGATTGGTGCATTTCTCGCCAACTCTGGTGGGGCCATCAAATCCCCGCTTGGTACGCCGTCAGCGAAACCGATGGCGAAATTACCGACGAGACTCCCTTCGTCGTCGCCGCCAACCAAGAGGAAGCGCTGGAGAAAGCTAAGGCAAAATTTGGTGCCGATGTCAGATTAGAACAAGACCCAGACGTTCTCGATACTTGGTTTTCCTCCGGTTTGTGGCCCTTTTCAACTTTGGGCTGGCCGGAGGAGACCTCAGACTTGGCGACTTATTATCCCACCAATACCCTCTCCACTGGTTTCGATATCATCTTTTTCTGGGTTGCCAGAATGACGATGATGGGGGCGCATTTTACCGGACAAATGCCTTTTCAAACTGTTTATATCCACGGTTTGATCCGGGATGAAAAAGGGAAAAAAATGTCTAAATCCGCCGGTAACGGCATAGATCCTTTGTTGTTAATTGATAAGTATGGTACCGATGCGGTTCGCTATACCTTGATGCGGGAAGTTATCGGCGCCGGTCAGGATATTCGCTTGGAATACGATCGCGCCAAAGACGAGTCCGCCTCGGTGGAAGCTGCGCGGAATTTTACTAATAAAATGTGGAACGCCGCCCGGTTTGTAATGATAAATTTGGCGCCGGAGACAGGCGAGACAGGCGAGACGGCGGAGACAGGCGAGACGCCTGTCCTACGGGATTTAACGGATGTAAGGGGTGAGTTGGAACCGAGCGATCGCTGGATTTTGTCGCGTTTTAATGGAGTAGTAAAACAAACTTGCGATTATTTGGATAATTACGGTTTGGGAGAAGCTGCCAAAGGACTTTACGAGTTCATTTGGGGCGAGTTTTGCGATTGGTATATCGAGTTAGTAAAATCTCGCCTCCAAGGCGACGATGCCCCATCCAAGAAAGTTGCCCAGCAGACTTTAGCTTTTGTTTTGGATGGATTTTTGCGCTTGCTGCATCCATTTATGCCTCATATTACGGAGGAGATTTGGCATACTTTAAATCAAGTTGGCGACGAAACTTGTTTGGCGGTGCAAGCTTATCCCAAACTGGATGAAAGTTTAATCGATTTGGAATTGGAGGCGGAATTTGAGTTATTATTTGGGGTGATTCGCAATATTCGTAATTTGCGCGCCACTACGGAGATTAAACCAAAGGTAAAAGTTACGGCTATTTTGCAAAGCGAGAGCGAAAAAGAACGGCAAATTTTGACTAAAAACGAGTCTTATATTCTGGATTTGGCTAAGGTTGAGAATTTAACTATTACGGATGCCGTAGATAGTGAAGTTGGCAAAACAATTGCCGGGGTTTTTGGCACCGTTCAAGCTTTAATTCCTTTGGAAGGGGTGGTAGATATTGAGGCTTTGCGGGGTCGTTTGGAGAAAAAGTTGGCTAAAATAGAAGGGCAAATTAAGTCTCTTTCGGGACGGTTAAATAATCCTAAGTTTGTCAATAAAGCGGATCCGAAAGTAGTCCAAGAAGTGCGGGATAATCTGGCGGAAGCCGAGAAACAAGCGGAGATCTTGCGCGATCGGCTCGATCGTTTTTAGCTCGATCGATCGTAGTAATCGCTAATCGCTAATTATCTATATGAATCGCTAAAGCGATTACTACGAAAGGTTCTACTTAATTTTGGGTAACATTGCAGCGATCGCCTCCACCGACAGACCGGTAATTATTTATCTATATGAATCGCTAAAGCGATTACTACGAAAGGTTCTACTTAATTTTGGGTAACATTGCAGCGATCGCCTCCACCGACAGACCGGTAATTTCGGAAAGTTTGCTTGCCAATTGTTCTTGGATTCCCAAGAAGGTATCTTTCATCTGGCTATCGGCCTGTTGAATGTTTTCTAATTGTTCGGGGGTAAGACTTGTGCCCAGCATCGTCTCAACTTGCCGTACCAGATCTTCTTTTACAACATTAGCTTGAGCGATCTCCGGCATCATCTCTATAATTTCACTGCTAGCAACACCAGTTACAGTCGAAACTTCCTTGAGAAAGGTTTCTTGGGCGCTTATCATCTCCTCTTTGTTTTCTAGCATAACTCCGAGCATTTGCTGGAGTTGTTGCAGGGATAGCGGTTTTTCGAGTTCCGCTTTAATTTTTTCCATCAGGTTAGAACCTTCAGCAGTTGCCTCCTGGGTTTCAATTCTTGGCATCAGTTGTGCAGTAGCTGTATTGATGGCGCTAGGAATTAGCGTCAAAACGACACCAGCAATCATTAATTTGCGAAGTCCGATCGTCATTAATCCTTATTTCCTTTCTTAAAAACAGTTACGATCGAGATTATAACTGTTTTTTTCAAGATTGGCAAGGATGCGGGAGACTTTTCATAAATCTTTAATAATTTTTAGTTTTCAATTTTTCATTGGTAATAATGCAAAAACTAATCGCCAATTTCACCATAATTTTGCTTAGTTCCATCCTGGTTAGCTGTCAAGTAAAAGAGCAAACTTCCGAAGTAAATAACCCCAACAAAATCCCTGTAGAAAAGAGCTCGGTTGCATCCGCAACCCTGCGAGAAAGCCTGCCGGAACCAGCCATTAATAACCCCGCCAAAGAACCAATTCCCAAAGAAATAGTTGATGCGGTCCCGATTCTGATGTATCATTCAATTGCCGAGGAACCGGACAACGATTTAATGGTATCGCCCTCAACCTTTGCCGCCCAAATGAAACACTTAAGCGATGCCGGCTATCAGACAATAACCTTCCAAGATTTAGAAGAGTGGGAAAGAGGCGAACCAATTCCGAAAAAACCAATTTTGCTGACCTTTGACGATGGCTATTTAGATAACTACACCGCCGCTTATCCGGTGTTAAAAAAACACGATCTCAAAGCAACATTTTTTATTAGTACCAACTACCTCGGCGATGCCCGTCATATTTCCTGGGAACAGATTAAAGAGATGTCCGACTCCGGTTTAATTGAATTTGGTTCCCACACCCTATCTCATCCAGATTTAACAGTAATATCTGCCGCTAAAAGGCGAGAAGAAATTGTGGAGTCTAAAAAGATTATCGAGGAAAAAATAGGCAAAGAAGCGATCGCCTTTTCCTATCCAGCCGGTGCCTATAATAATATTGTCATCCGAGAAACAGCCGAAGCCGGATATAAATTTGCAGTTACCACCAGACCAGGAGACGCGAGAATCGAACAAGGTTTATTAACCTTACATCGAGTCAGAATTCATGGCTATTACACTGCCGATGATTTTGCCGAATTGTTTCCTTAAATG
>CALKCV010000068.1 GCA_938083405.1 uncultured Microcoleaceae cyanobacterium
AAACTAATGCCATCGGCTCCATCACCACCATAGGAAAAGAATTCAAAAGTCATTTCCAAACCATTTTCTATGGGAATAGGGTTGTTGTAAATGACAAAAGCTGCCTCATCATTGGCGTTTGGAGTTAATCTTAATGCCCCTGTACCATCAGTCTCAGCGGTGCCTGGATTTCCTGGAAGTACGCCCTCTCCAGTACCGGCTGTCAGGAAAGGATCTGAAGGCCCGGTCTTTCCATATATCCAAGGTCCCGTAACGCTAGTTCCTTGAAAGTCTTCATCTAGTACAACAATCGTGGGCAACACAGAGTTGTAAGCTTTTAATACCCCCACCTCAAACGCCAATTCCACATCCACACCGCCACCAACAGCAACCTCCAACTGCCAGTCGCCACCCAATGCCGCATTACCAGTCCGCTTCGCAGAAGCTGCTACACTCGCACCGGTCAACTGGTGCAACTTTTCCAAAAACTCAACGCCGGCATCCCCCGCCGCCACATTACAGCCATAAAGCAGCAGACTGTCCGCAGACCATCTTCGTAATTCTTCGGCGTAATAACTAATAGTATCCAGGTTCAACTGACTGCTGCCTAACTGCAAACAGCCTGGGGAACCATGAGAAATAATATGAAGAGAAAATACATTACCCCGATCTTGCAGTGCTTGGGTAATTTGCTTTATTCCGTCTTTCGTGGCATCGAGAATTACTACTTCTGTCCCAGCTACAACTCCAGCAACTAGACTTTGATAGTCTTCGACTCCTGCATCGATAAAGACTATTTGTTCGTTAACTTCTGAATTGATACGAGCAACTTCGATCGCCTTTTCAACAGAGCTATTTCCCCTTGTTTGTGTAATGTTCATTGTGATTCCCTAATGGTTGATAAATATTCATAATTCAAGATGCACCCAACCCTTTGATGTTTCCGGATTTTATTGCTTTTTAATGAAAAATTGACTAAAAACTAGATACTTAAACAATTAGTTTGTCCATCGCTCTGCAGCTAGCATCGATTGCACGAGCGTTTTTTCTAGCTTACAGCTCGATCTTTAACTTTTCTTTGTATTTTTCTCTAATTACCACTATACCCATTTTTACCTAGAAACGACATCCGCCATTTTACTGAATTTAGCTTTTGTGGAATCTACGCTTTTTGGTGAAATTAGATACAAGGGTTCTGTTTCTAACACCCTGCGATCGCCGCTAACTTCTGGTATTGGGTCTATCCCTAATATGGCTATCTGCCTTTTACCGACCCTGAATTTTCAACTTCATTAATCCACCACCCATTCCATAATAACACAGATACTTTGCCTTTAGCCTGAGGTTTTTACTTATTTGGCTTCTACCCTTACTGGGCCACCACCATGATGGGACAAGCCCCTTGTGTCTTTAGCGAGATTGTGGTATTAATAGGTACAGTTTTTCTAATTAAAAAAGCTAGCAGTATTACTAGCTTTTTCCGGGGAAATAACGGGGGATCTCAATTATGCGATCGCATCAAAAAAGTGCGAGCTTCGCAACCGCCCCAAAAAAGTTGGGAAGCGATCGCTCTTGACTCGCACTCAAAACTGGTTCTATTATTGAAGCAGTAGTTATTTAAACAGTAGTTAACCGCCGCCGCATGGACTCAGCACGCCGTTTTGCCGTATCATTTTTAGGTTCTAGCTTGAGAACTTGCTCGTAAGCTTCTAGAGCTTTAGCGGTTAATTTCTTCTTCTCGTAAGCATGACCCAAATTATTATAAGCGATCGCATAATCCGGTGCTAATTTCACTGCATCTTTATACTGACGAATCGCTAGATCGTACTGTTCTTTCGCAAAATAGGCAAATCCCAATGCGTTATAAATCTTTGCCCGTTCCTCCTCGCTTTGATTTTCAGACTCAGCTTTCAGAGCTTTTTGGAATAATTCTCCAGCCTTAACGTATAATTTTTTATCTAAATAAATACTACCCAAGTCGTAATATTCTTCTGCCGTTCCCCTCTCTTTAGTTAATTTATTTTGCAACTTAGAAAGCTTAGTTTCCGTCGTGCGAGTTTTAAGAACTTGACGAACAATAAACCAGGCAGAAGCAGACAACAAAGCTAGCAAAACTAATAAATAAATAACCGGCAGACTAAATTCCATAAACTTTCAACCATAAATATCCGTCGTACATTTTAACCTATTTTCTCAAATTTGAGGCTAGCAGACAACAGCCGTTGTTTGCGTCCAGCAATGTTTAGCTCCACAAGCAAAAGGCCCTAGGGAGCCGGGGACATCTAATACCCGCGCCACCCTAGTTTGGTATTACCATTAAGCTTTACCCGCCACCTCTACCACCTTGGCAAAAGTTTCCGGATCGAGAACCGCCATTTGGGCTAACATCTTGCGGTTTATTTGGATATTGGCCTTTTTCATCTGACCGATTAACTTGCTGTAGCTCATACCTTGTTGGCGAGAAGCAGCATTAATCCGAGTTATCCAGAGACGGCGGAAATCCCGCTTGCGCCTGCGGCGATCGCGATAAGCATTTCTCAATGCCTTCATCACCCGTTGATTGGCCGTCCTAAACAGTTTTGATTGTCCGCCTCGGAATCCCTTGGCCAGTTTCAGAATTTTGTTCCGGCGCTTGCGCGCCACATTACCGCGTTTTACCCTTGTCATTCTAAATTTCTCCTATTTGTTAATGGGGAATGGGGAATTGGGAATAGTTAGCCGATAACAGGCAAGATGCCCGTTCTACCTTCCAATGCCATTCCCTGCTTATGAATAAGGAAGCATCATCCGTACATTTTCTACATCGTTCTCGTGGACGAGGGCCATTTTCGAGAGATGATTCTTGCGTTTTGACGATTTGTGTTGCAGCAGGTGACTTTTATAACCCTTGCGACGCATAATTTTACCCGTGCCGGTGACTTTAAAACGTCTGGCGGCTGCCTTGCGTGTTTTTAGTTTTGGCATAAATTTTAGCTAATTAGACACAAGCTCTTAGCCTAGCACAATTTCAGCATCCCCGGGCTCGCTCTTAAAATAGAGCGCCTCTGGTACGATCGTTATTTGACTATATCTTCAATTTTTTTGAATTATTACTCATAATCAGACAAATACTCATACTAAATCCAAGGTGTGTTGAATGCTTAGTTTAGCCAGCAAAATAGAAGCAGTTTTATACCTAAAAGGGCAACCGATGTCGGTCGCAGAAATAGCAGAAACAGCCCAATGCGATCGCAAGCTAGTAAAAGATGCCATTCTCGAACTAATGTCCAACTACGCCCATCGGGACACGGCCTTAGAAATAGAAGAAACGACAAAAGGCTATAGCCTGCAGCTAAAATCCGCCTACAGCGAATTAATGCAAACTCTAGTTGCACCAGAAGTTGGCGTTGGTGCCCTGCGAACCTTAGCAGCGATCGCCCTCAAAAAAGGCATTGCGCAAACAGAGCTAGTCGAATTGCGCGGTTCGGGAGCCTACCAACACGTCCAAGAGCTAGTCCAACTAGGATTTGTCCGCAAGCGCCGCCAACCAGAAAGCCGATCCTACTGGCTGCAAGTCACCGACAAATTTTTTCAATACTTCCAACTAGACCAACTGCCCCAGCAACTATCCCTGAACCTTAGAGATTTAGCCAAAGAAGACGAAGACGAACCCAAACCAGAAACTTCCAGAGAAGCTCTCAGCGAAAGCCCCACCGAAACAGAATTAGCCAGCGAAGACCAAGCAGAACCTCCCCTCACCGAGAGCCCCTGCTCCCGATCGTAAGTAATTAATAATTAATAATTAATTATTAATTATTATTGGATGAGTGAGGTCTAACTGCTGAATTACCCTTAATACAGGTCTAACACCATCCGAAACTGTTGTTCAAATTATGCCGGCCTAACTACTTAGGGAGTAGCAAAAAAATAAAGTACCACTCCGAAGTAGGTCGGGATCCGTGCAACGCAACCGCTTTGCGGTATCGCGATTTATTGCAAGTCCCTTAGCGCCTACAATTGATAAGTAGGTAGGCAAAAATATTTAGCTCCCGGATTTGCCCTTCCGAACAGGCCGACGTCGCCTGTTTGGTATGTCCAATTAATTTTGCACGGGTACTTAAAGGGTCAAGTTATAGCAGTCCCACCCGCCCTGGGTATCTCTTAGCATTAACTGCCTGCCCCAAAAACCTAAAATCTTTGAAGCCCTACCGAATCGGGAAAAGGACTGGGTCGGACCACGAAAACCTCTACCATCTCCTGGCGAAGAACCTCAATTTCCAAATCTTCCCCCACGGCGCTCTTTTCCACCTGCTGTTGTACCTCCGTAGGAGTCTTAACGGTCGCGCCACCAACCCTTTGAATAATATCGCCCTCGCGCAAACCCGATCGCTCGGCTGGGGAACCCTCCATAACCTTCATAATAACAACACCGACCCTTGCCGTAATCTCAACCTCAAGCTGCTGCTGTACCCGGTCTCGAACCTCTTCGGTTAAATCCAGCATCGAAATTCCCAAAAAGGGATGTTCCGCCGTACCCTTCTCAAACAACTGATCCACAATCCGTTTAGCAGTTTCAATAGGAATAGCAAACCCCAAACCTTGGGCATTTGCGCGAATAGCAGTATTAATACCAATAACTTCCCCGCGATCGTTCAACAAAGGCCCGCCAGAATTTCCTGGATTAATAGCTGCATCAGTTTGAATAAAACGGACTCGTTTATCTGGGATGCCCACCTGAGAACTGCTGCGACCTGTAGCGCTAATAATCCCAACAGTCACCGTATTATCCAAACCCAAAGGATTGCCTATAGCGATCGCCCACTGGCCGGGAGTCAAAACATCAGAACTGCCAACCATCGCCACCGGTAAATCCTGAGCATCAATTTCTATAGCGGCCACGTCCGTCATCGAGTCAACCCCCCGAACCTTACCCTCAAAAGTTCTACCATCCTTAAGCGTAACCATAACCGTATCGGCCCCATCTACCACATGAGCGTTAGTAATCAAACGACCATCAGCGGCCAGAATCACCCCAGAACCGGTTCCGCGTTTAACTCGCTCTTCTGGACTCGACAAACCATCCCCAAAAAAACGTCGAAACAGTGGATTTTTCAAAGGTTCCGGCATCTTATTCCCTACCTTAGTTGATGCATCGATTCGGACCACTGCCGGACCCACTTGTTGTACCGCTTCTGCAATAAAATTAGAATTACTCCGGTCCAGCGTTGGACTGCCCGGAGTTGTCGCTGCAATGTAAGCAGGTATCTGCTGCTTGACCACAGGAACTATGGAGGAGTCTGAGGTAAGACCTCGTTCTTCGAGATAGCGATGACCCCACCATCCGGCACCACCACCAACAGACAGCAAGGCCAGATATAAGGTCAATTGCTTAAAGGATAGACTCATCTATTTCAGGGGGAGTATAGAAAACATCAGACCGGGAAAACACCGATCCCCAATTTAGATCGTATTGTAGCTTAACTGGATTAATCCATATCTGTAGATTGTTACTTGGCAATATTATTGAAGAAGACTATTAAACTGAAATTGATATGAATTACGATCGCTGCTTTCCCTTAATTTCTCTTATATTCTGGCTAATAATTCCCGCAAGACCCGTGGTGGCTAACCCCCTACTTACTCAAAATCCTCAGAGCAAAGGTCCCTCTGAAGCCGCCCCATCTGTTTGTCCCAGGCCGGTCCTTTCTCGCCTCCAACGCCACGCCGTAGCCCCAGACGAAACTGTAGATAGCATTGCCCAAAAATACAATCTCATCCCTGCTACGCTACTGGCCTTCAATCGAGTTCTCAGAGAAGGCCCTCTAGCAGTGGGAACTCAACTGGTCGTTCCTCCCTACAACGGCATTGCTGTCAGAATTCCCGAAGGCAAAACTTGGAAAGACGTGGCCGATAACTACAACATCCGGGCCGATGCCCTCTTCGAGGTTAACGGTTGTCAGCTTCTCTCAGAACGAGAGACTCCCGAAATCGTATTCTTACCAGGGGTGAACTGGTCTCCTGGAGGGCGGGTACGTCCGGCAGTGTCGATCTTAAGAGGTTATCCTTTACCTTTTGCCGCCGATGCGGCCCTAGGTTATGGTTGGTTGCTCCATCCTCTTCGGGGTGAGGTAATTTTTCATGGCGGTGTGGACTTATTAGCAGAAATTGGTACTCCCGTTTTGTCCGTGGGAGATGGTATCGTGGCCTTTGCAGATCGACAAGAAGGTTATGGCAATTTAGTCGCAATTAATCATCCAGCAGGAAAGCAAACTCGTTACGCTCATTTGGATAGTATTAATGTTAAGGTCGGTCAAAAAGTTAAATTGGGAGAGCTTTTAGGAACTGTTGGAACTTCTGGAAAACCGGACTTGGCATCCGCTCATTTGCATTTTGAAGTTCGCTATAACTCACCTTTGGGTTGGGTTGCAGAAAATCCAGATCCTTATTTTATTGACGACTTAGAGCAATTGGGTGCATCGGGGGAATGAAAAAAAACAAAAATTCATGCTTTTTGTTAGTTGTTAGTTGTTAGTTGTTAGTGTATTTGCAAATATGAAACGATAAATTATAATGAATCGATATCTATTTAATCGGATTTTGATTTCTATTCCGACTCTAATTGCTATTAGCATGGTAGTCTTTGCGATTTTAGCATTAGCTCCAGGGGACCCGATGGGAGAATTTGCAACTAATCCTTCTATTACCGCAGAAGTGCGAGAAAATATTAGGCGATCGCTCGGTTTAGACCAGCCTATTTATCTTCGTTATCTTAAATGGATTTGGGCATTTATTCGCGGCGACATGGGCTATTCTTTTACTAGCCGCTCCCCGGTTATAGAATTAATTATCCAGCGATTGCCTACAACTCTATGGATAGTCGGCTCTGCTTATTTATTAGCAATATTTATAGCCGTACCTTTGGGAGTAATTTCCGCAGTAAAGCGCTATTCTATCTTCGATAGAGCATTAACAACTTTTGCTTTTATTTGGTTTTCTTTACCTACATTTTTTACGGGTTTATTATTTATTATTATTTTTAGCGTTCGGCTAAACTGGCTGCCATTTATTTATAACAGCACTTTGAAAATAACGGATTGGAACAGCTTTCTCGCGCAAATAAAACAATCTATTATGCCCATTACGGTCTTGGGTTTGTATCAAACAGCAGTGTTAATGCGGTTCGTTCGTTCCTCAATGTTAGAACAATTAAATCAAAATTATGTCCGCACCGCCTACGCGAAAGGCGTGCCCAATTTATTAGTAATTATCCGCCACGTTTTACGCAATGCTTTAATTCCCGTCGTTACCCTGGTCGCTTTAGGAATTCCTGCTATTTTTACTGGTGCTTTGATTACCGAACAAGTGTTTAGAGTGCCGGGTATTGGGGCGCTGTTAATTGAATCTATTAATCGCAACGACACCCCGGTAGTTATGGCAATTACGATAATATATGCCATTTTAATTGTGGTCTTTAATTTAGTTGCAGATATTCTCTACAGCGTTCTCGATCCGCGAGTTAATTATGGAAAAAATAGGTGATTAGTTGTAACAATACATCCGTTACATCCCGTACATTGTCGTTGCTAACTAACGAATATTTTAAATCGCTGAAGCGATCGCTACAAACGAGCTAATTTTATTAGCAAAAATTTATGATTGACATCATAGATTAATTTGACAATAAATCTGTTAGTTCCGTACATTATCGCGGCTAACCAATTTCTATTTTAAATCGCTGAAGCGATCGCTATAAACGAGCTAATTTTATTAGCAAAAACTTATTATTTACATCTTTTAATCGCTGAAGCGATCGCTACAAACTA
>CALKCV010000069.1 GCA_938083405.1 uncultured Microcoleaceae cyanobacterium
GAAATAAATTTAGAAAAGCAGAATAAAACAGAGAACTAATAAAGGGTGCATCGGGGGAATGAAGATAACCAAGAATTTAACGCATGCGTGTCAGTTGTCAGTTGTCAGTTGGAATGTTGCGATTATGAGGTTTTTGCTTCGATGAGATGCTGCCAATAAAAGCAAAGAGTTGTCCCATGCATGTCAATTGCTAATTGTCAATTGTTAATTGCAAATTAAGGCTTCTCTTTTGAGCAAACTGAGATGCTCCCAGTAAGAAAAGCAAAAAATAAACAATTAACAACCATGAGTTCGACAGTTTTAATTACAGGTGCTTCCCAAGGCTGCGGTAGAGCGACGGCGCTTTTATTTGCCAAAAAAGGCTACAATCTAGTATTAGCTGCTCGTAACGAAACCAGATTAGAAGCGACGGCAAAAGAATTAAGATCGATCTCGAATTCAGTCTTAGCTATTCCCACGGATGTAGGAGATGCAAAACAGGTAGAACGGCTAGCAGAAAAAGCTCTCGGTTGTTACGAAAAAATAGATGTTTTAATTAATAATGCGGGCATCTGTCTGACAGGACGAATAGAGGATACTTCCTTAGAAGATTGGCAGCAGTTAATGAATACTAACTTTTGGGGTTATTTACATACAATTAAAGCGCTAATGCCTCATTTTCTGGAACGAAAAACGGGAAGTATTGTTAATGTTGGCTCTTTTGGCGGCAAAATGCCGTTACCGGAAATGACGGCTTATTGTGCTAGCAAGTACGCGGTAACTGGACTGACAGAAACTATGCGTTTGGAATTAACTCCGAAAGGTATTCACGTCTGCGCCGTCCATCCAGCAGTTATTAACAGTAATTTTCTAGAAAGGGCGCAATTTCGAGGTGTGGATGATGCCGAGGTAGAAAGTCGCCGGGAGCAGATGAATTCTTTATTAAAATCTGGTTGGGTAAGTCAACCAGAGGATATTGCTAAGGCTATCTGGGATGCCGTGCAGAAAAAAAAGTCGGAGGTGGTGGTTGGACCATGCTTTTTGGCAACAGAAGCTTATCGTTTATTTCCTGGTTTCCTACAGTTTATTATGGGAGCGAGGAGTTAAGCTATTGCAATTACCTATTATCAAATTATGAAAATCGAAGGACTTGCAGCAAAACAAGCAGGGGTCGCTCTGGAACCTTATACTTTTGAGGTGGAAAAGCCCGGAGGTTACGAGTGTATTATTAAAGTGCTAGCTTGCGGCATCTGTCATTCGGACATTCACATGATGAATAACGATTTTGGAATGTCTAAGTATCCCTTGGTGCCGGGGCATGAAGTGGTGGGGGAAGTGGTCGAGATAGGACCGGAAGTAACTCATCTGAAAAAGGGCGATCGCGTGGGTGTGGGTTGGCAGCGATCGTCTTGCCTCCAGTGCCGCGACTGCCTGCGGGGTAACGAGAATCTCTGCGATCGCAACGAAGCATTAATAGTCACGGGTGCCGGCGGTTTTGCTAACTATTTATCCGCCGACTCCAGGTTTGCCTTCCCCATTCCCGAGGGCATCGAGACGAATGCTGCGGGACCGTTATTGTGCGGCGGCATTACGGTTTACGCTGCTTTGCGCTATGCGGGGATGACTTCGGGACAGGAGATCGGTATTATCGGCGTGGGCGGTTTGGGACACATGGCGGTACAGTTTGCCAGCAAGCTGGGCAACCGGGTAACGGTGTTTACTACTTCCGAGGATAAGGCGGATTTTGCCGGCAAGCTGGGTGCGAAGGAGGCGATCGTTGTTAAAAAAGGAGAAAAACCGCCGGCGCCTTCTCGTCCGTTGAATATTTTATTGAGTACGGTACCCGGGGCGATCGACTGGGAGGCTTATGTTGAGTTTCTCGATTCTGATGGGACTTTTTCGATCGTGGGACTGCCGGAGGAACCTTTGACGATTCCGTTATTTTCTTTGCTGATGAAACGCCGTCGGATTATGTCTTCTCCCATTGGCGGCAGGGGGATGATAATGGAGATGTTGTCGGTGGCACAGGAGTTTGGCATCGAACCGATGGTTGAGGTGTTTCCGATGGAGGCGGCAAACGAGGCGATCGAAAAGGTGCGCAATAATGAGGTGCGGTATCGGGCGGTTTTGACGGTCGATCGATAATTAATAATTAATAATTAATAATTAATAATTGTCTGGTTTCGAGTTTCCGATTGTCCGTCGTCCAGTGCGAGAATTAAGAAACCAGGTTTTTGCTAAAAATCCGGTTTCTGGACGGGGGACAAGCTAGCTGTTAATCAATTTATTTTGCGATCGCTATGCCAATGAAAATTGAATCACTGTTACAAAGAAAAGGAATTATTAATAAAGACCCAGAAATTATGAGCGGTGCGCCTGTTTTTGCTGGGAGTCGCGTGCCATTGCAGACTTTTTTCGACTACTTAGAAGGTGAGGAAGGTCTATCGGAATTTATTAATGATTTTCCCTATCTAGAAAGTCAAGCAGTTCGAGCATTAGAAAGATGTAATGGCTGTTCGTAGTAATCGCAAAGCGCGATTTATCCATTTCAATCGCTTTAGCGATTACTACAAGCAAGTTCGTAGTAATCGCAAAGCGCGATTTATCCATTTCAATCGCTAAAGCGATTACTACAAGCAAGCTAATGGTACTAAATCGCAAGTCGCGATCGCCCTAACTTTGAAATTAACAATTTATTACAATTAATTTATCCTTTAATTAAAAAACCAAGATGAAAAATGATTTTTCATTTCAATTTAAAACTTCTCCAGCAATCGAAGCCCTCAAAGATTTTAAAGTCGCATCCCTCAGAGAATACGAAGCGAGACTCGCCCTATTCAATCTATCAGTTTTAGCGGACTACGACCAACTGGCAGCTTTAAGCGCCCTTACTAATATAGACAAACATTGGTATCAAATAGAAACGGCGAAAAAAGTCATCAAACAAATGGGAGGTAGGGCTTTACTGGCGGACGAAGTAGGTTTGGGGAAAACCATCGAAGCGGGTTTAATTTGCAAAGAATATCTCATCCGGGGGGCGATAAAATCTTTGTTAATTCTTACCCCCGCATCTTTAGTCTCCCAGTGGCAGTTGGAACTAAAAGAAAAGTTTGCGATTTCTACTATTACCACCGACGAAAGAGAAACCAGTCCCGAAGAGTTTTGGCTGAGTAGCGATCGCATCGTTGCTTCTATTAATACGGCAAAACATAAAGCCCATTTCTCCTACGTCACGGATAGAGAATGGGATTTAGTAGTAGTAGATGAAGCTCATCATTTAAAAAACCGTAAAACTCTAAATTGGAAGCTGGTAAATGCATTAAAAAAGCGTTTTATCTTGATGCTGACTGCGACACCGGTGCAAAACAATCTGATAGAATTATTCAATCTTTTAACTTTATTGAAACCTGGAGTCTTAAAAACGGAAGCTCAA
>CALKCV010000070.1 GCA_938083405.1 uncultured Microcoleaceae cyanobacterium
AACCTTAGTCGCCCCAATCGCGGAAATAACTCCCACCAATACTAAATAAGGTTTCATTAAAGGTAAAGTTATCTCCCAATCTTTCCTCCAGCCGCCGCAGCCATCTAATTCCGCAGCTTCATAAAGTTCCCCAGGAATTGACTGCAAACCTGCTAAATAAATTACCATATAATATCCCAAACCCTTCCACACCGTCACCGCTATTACGCTGAAAAGTGCCAGTTTAGGACTGGTCAACCAAGGAATAGGAAAAGGTGAATTGAAACTTTTGCCAAAAATCCATTCCCAGGCAAAACTTCCCCATTGATTTAACAAACCATTTTCGGCATAAATCCACTTCCAAGCAATGCCAGCAACCACCATCGATATTACTACTGGCGCGTAATATGCCGCCCGAAACCAATTAATTAAGCGCAATTTTTGGTTAACTAAAATTGCTAAACCTAAAGGGACAAAAACTAATATAGGAACCGCGCCAATTAAATAAAGTATCGTGTTAAAAACACTCTGCCAAAACAAGCGATCGCCCAACATTTTCTCAAAGTTTTTTAACCCCACCCACTGCGGCGGTTGGATTAAATCGTAGCTGGTAAAACTTAAATAAAATGCCTGTATTCCGGGGAAAAATACTGTCACTGCCAACACTAATAATGCCGGCAATAAAAACAAATAGGGCGTTAAAAAATTAAATCTATTTTTCATCTCGTAAAACAGGCAGTCTCCGCCTGTTATCGATTTTTCTCGGACAGGCAATATGCCTGTCCTACAGTAGAACAGGCATCTTGCCTGTTACTAACTCGTAACATCGGGATTTAAAGCAGCAAACAAAGGTTTTAAATCTTGCTGCTTTTCCCCTTCTTTTGCCGCTTTTACTTCAAAAGTAACCTTATTTGCCTCCGGTATATCTAAGACCTCTACGCACAAATCTGCTATATCTTCTCGACTGACCAAACCCTTAATATTATCCCCTCGATCGAAAATTAACGGCTTACCTCCCGCCTCTTCCGTCATGCCGCAAGGTCGAATAATCGTATAAGGAATGCCGCTAGAACGAAGAGCATCTTCTCCCCTCAATTTCCAAGTTAAAATCCCTCCTAATTGGTCGTTTAACCTCACCGCTGGCGGTTCTTCATCTAAGTTTAAACCAGGTCGTCCAGGACGGGTAACTCCAGCAGAACTTACCATCACAAATAACGGAAGATTATCGCCGCCGTAAGCTTTGATATATTCGACTTGCAACTGGAAAAAGCCTGGTGAAAATTTGGGGTTGAGGGCGCGATCGTACTCAAATTTACTCAACATTAATTGAACCGAATAAACCCGATCGCGATCGAAAGGTTTGCCATCCTCTAGAGTCTTGGCGCGGAAAACCGGAATTAAATCGTCGAAGGGAATGCGAACGGTAGTCCAGATATTATAAACCGTATCGAAAGAATAGCAATAACCGACTCCATCCCACTTGCTCTGGCAGCGGAGAATAAACTTATAGCGCTTGCCGTCTCCCTTGACGCGCATTTCTATGCCGCTATATCCCCCTAAGTCCTTGGGCGGATCGAAGTTGCGAGTTCTAACCGACGCGAAACCGCCGGAGTTGGCAGTGGAGACGTTGCCAGTAAAAAGGGCGGTGTTTTCTACCAGACGGATAGAACTTTCGCTGACACCTCCCATGACTACATCATCTAATACTCCCCAGGTTTCTTTTAAGTCTTGGGTCGGTTGTCGGAAGTCGAAGAGCATTTTTTCGGTGTTTTGTTTGAGTTGCCCCCCCACCGCTTCCAGCAGGTTTTCGATACCTTTGTATTCTACCATTTCCGGCACATCTACTACTTCGGGCATATAAAATTTAACCCCTTGGTAGTATTTTTCTCGTTTGGGAGTGTCTCCCTCGACTGGTTGGACTTTAGTTCCCGTGCAGCAGATTACTTTGGTTACATCTTTGGTTAATTCGGACGTTAGAGTTTCCTGGATAGTGATGTCTGCCTCGACAATTTCAACATTGTTGCCGAGGATGTTTTTCGCTCTTTTTCCATCTCGAACGAGCGCTCTTACTTTATATCCCCGCTTTACCAATCTCGAAACTACTCGCTTGCCAACCCCACCAGTGGCCCCGGCCACCAGCACCACCGACGAAGTCTCTTGTTTCTGTTTGGGAGCGCTGCCAAACAACCGTTGCAACCAACTGCAACTGCCAATAAAAGGGATGACCCGAAAATAAGCCAAGGTTTTGACAAACCGCCCGGCGTCCCACTTAGAGTTTTCTGTTTCTGTCACGACTTTTTCCTCAAATCCTAGTGCTTATGCCTTTCCTTTATATTAAGATATGTTAATAATTTTGGGGCAAAGGCGCAAAGGACTAAAGGGCCATGAGGCAGCAACAAAAACCATTTGTCAATTTTTTAAGCAGTTAGGGCCAGAGAAATCGAACCACAATTTATTTCCGCCCCGAGGCCTGTAATGAAGGTAATGTCCCATTAATGGGGGGCGCTTAATTCAATTATTAATAATTAATAATTAATTATTAATTATTAATGATTTCTGAAGCAGCGCGGGCCACGGTCTGATAAATGGGAATTTCAATAACAAACTCGGTCCCCTTTCCTGGTTGGGAAACGCAGGTTAATTGACCGCCGTGTTTTTCAGCAATAATCTGATAGCTAATAGCCAAACCGATGCCAGTACCTTTACCCATCGGTTTAGTAGTAAAGAAAGAGTCAAATATCTGCTTGGAAACTGCCTCGGTCATGCCGGTACCGTTATCAACAATACGAATAGATACCTGATTTTTCCCTCTAATTTCTGTTTTAATAGTAAGGGTTGGGTTAGAGCGTTTTGCACTTGAATAAACCTTCCCATTCGAGTTACCGCCAGCAGCTTCCTCCAAAGCATCGATCGCGTTAGCCAGGAGATTCATAAAAACTTGATTGAGTTGAGAGGCGTAGCATTCTACTGGTGGTAGAGAACCATATTCTTTAACCAAATTAATAGTAAAATTTTGCTTGGGTTTGAGTCGGTTTTTCAAAATCAATAAGGTACTATCCAAACCTT
>CALKCV010000071.1 GCA_938083405.1 uncultured Microcoleaceae cyanobacterium
GCGTGGCCAATGAAACGGTACAAGTCCCATTGCGACAAGGGGACAAATACAACGAAGCGTTGGTAGCTGCGAGCGATCGCCTTAGCGCCGTTCTATCCGGTCAGCAGGATCCAGGCCCCCCCGAAGTTGGGGAAAGCATTCAAGTGGCACGAACCTTTAAAACAGCAGAAGAAACAGACGACAAAAGTGCCACGACTATTGTCATCGTGATGTTAGTTGTCGCAACCGTCGTGCCGATGGCTACTTATTTCTGGTATCAAAGTTTCTCTGGTTGATGCTTGCTGTTGCCGAAGTATTACCAGTTCTTCACTCTCATTCCCCGCCTTCTTCCGACTGTGGCAAAGTCAGAGGGCGGGGATTTTCCATTTAATCCTGAACGTATTCGCGGCCATTTAATAAATAATTTTCAGCTCGTACAAATTCTCGTCCCAAATAAGCAGCATGATCTAACATCGTAATGGGACTGGGGTGGGTTTCTTCAAAAATTTTGACGCACAGTTCTTTGGCTGTTCTGCCAGAAAATATGGTTGTATGGGTACGTTCTACTTTACCTTTAGCCGGGATAGGTTTGCCTGTTTCTGGGTCCACAGCCAAACCTTTTTCATTAATAGCGTTGGTGAAGTGTTTGGCACAAATTAATCCATTATCGCGATCGAGATAAATAATAAAGTAGCCGCCTGGATCTAAGTCAATCTGACGTTGGGAAAGTTTATTGTCAATTTCAGTCAATTGTTCTGGGGTTAGGCTCATGGTTTGTTTTGGGAATATCTCCTATTTTGCTACAATTGCGATGGTTTATTAAGCGCTTTGTAATCAATAATCTTATCCGGTTAGATTAATATTAGCCTCGAAGATTAAGAATAAGTTGTTTGGCGCTCGGTTCGCCCTGAACGCAAGCGCTCTTCAAGAACGACTAAGATTTCCACCTTCAGTGGCGATGATACTCTGCGGCTATTGTACAAGCTCGGTTGAAGTATTATCAAAATTAGGGACTAGCAATTTAATAACATACCGAAAAAGTTGGGTTCGCTTCGCCGAGCCCAACCTACTCTGGAGCGGTACTTTGTTTTTTTGCTACTCCCTTAAAGCTTTTTTTAACCCTTTCTAGTGTAAGGGACAAAGAGTCAAATTCTCAAACCAAAAAGAAATGTCAGCTAAAGTCACTCTCACTGTTACTCAAGGCAGCCTCAAAGGTCGTCAATTTATTTTTGAAGATCGTACCACCTGCCTCATAGGCCGTTCTAGCGATTGCCAGCTAAAACTGCCTAACGATGAACTTCATCGTACCATATCTCGCTATCACTGTCTTTTAGATATTAACCCCCCCGATATTCGGGTGCGCGATTTTGGCAGTAAAAATGGGACTTATATTAATGACCAAAAAATCGGACAGCGCCGACAAAATCAAACGGCTAAAGAAGGTGTGAAAATGACTTTCCCAGAACACGATCTTAAGGAAGGCGATGGAATAAAAATCGGCAAAACTGTATTTGAAATAAGCATTGAAGGAGTTCGAGAAGGGGACAAAAGCGATTTTACAAATTTTCCGAATAAAAGCTCAAGTATGGGAGCAACACTGGTTGAAGGCTCCCCAGCAACTTGGGAAAAATCAGACTTTCAAGACCGTATTAAAAATTTAATACAACAAGCGAAAAGAGGAGAAATAAATCTACTCTCTCTGCGGGATTATACTATTCTCAAAGTTCTGGGTCAAGGAAAATCTAGCGAAGTTTATTTAGCCCTAGACGATCGCAGCGGCGAATTAGTAGCAATTAAGATGATGTTGCCCCAGGTCATTGTCAGCCAGCGCGCTAGAGAAGAGTTTATGCGGGAAGCGGAAAATACTAAAACTTTAAACCATCCCAATATAGTTAAACTCAAAGATGAAGGCTATTTTAATGGCGCTTTCTTTTTTACTCTGGAATATTGCCACGGGGGCAGCGTTTTGGATTTAATGAAACAGCGTGGCGGTAAATTGTCTTGCGATGAAGCGGTTCCTATAATTTTGCAAGCTTTAGACGGTTTAGAATACGCTCATAATGCTGAAATTCCTTACCTTAAAAAAGAGGATGGTACTTTGAGGAAAGGACGCGGTTTCGTTCACGGACAGATAAAACCAGATAATATTTTTCTTGCTAATGTTAGCGGTTCTCCACAGGTAAAAATCGCAGATTATGGTTTAGCTAAGGCATTCGATTTGGCCGGTTTGAGCGGTCAAACTATGAGCGGCGATACGGCGGGTATTCCTATTTTTGTTCCTCGCCAGCAGGTGATTAATTTTAATTATTCTAAACCGGAGATTGACGTTTGGGCTATGGCGGCTACTGCTTACAATATGCTAACTGGAACTTACCCGCGAGATTTTACTAATAAAGACCCGTTTTTGGTTGTTTTACAAACTAATACTGTGCCTATTCGAGAGCGAGAACCTTCTATTCCTAAAGAAATTGCTGAGGTTATCGATTTAGCTCTGCGCGATACTCCTGAAATTTATTTCAAAACTGCTGCTGACTTTAAGCTGGCTTTGTTAAAGGTTATTTGATTTTTCGGTTTGTAGCGATCGCTTGTTTGTAGTAATCGCTTTAGCGATTGATATAGATCTTTTTTTAAATCGCTGTTTGTAGCAATCGTAAAGAGCGATTTCTATAGATATTTTTTCAAATCGCCGCTGTTTGTAGCAATCGCAAAGAGCGATTGATATAGATATTTTTTCAAATCGCTAAAGCGATTACTACGAACTTTTTTAAATCGCTCTTCGCCATCCCTACGAACGCTCCACTGGATGTTGCCCGTAAAACGGCACTACCTCAGACCAAGACGATCGCTTCCCCTCTTCCCAATCTTTATAAGCTAATTCTAAAAGGCTTAAAACAGTTCCTCCCAACCCACCTTCTGCCTCGATCGCCTCCACGGAAGTATGCCAATTAGAAACAGTTTTTTCCCAATCTTCAGCGATCGTTAATGTCTCTGGTAATAACTCTTTTAAACTGAGATTTGTAGTTTGGGCGCGTTCGCGCAGAACCGGCAAGATGCCCGTTCGTCTTTCTATCTCATAAATTGCCCCAAATAACTGCTCCCTCCTCGCGCGCATTTGCACGGCAATAGTTGTCGGTTTATCTCGTATTTCTGCCGTTTTTTTCGCAGTATCCCAAGCTACAGCCGCCAAACTGGAAATACCAAATAAAGGAATATTCAATTGTTGGGCTAAAGTCCGCGCCGTCACTACTCCCATGCGAGTACCGGTGAAACCGCCCGGACCTTTCGCCACTGCAATAAACGCCACATCTTGCCAGCTTTGCGGTTGAATAAATTCTCGCAAATATTGATGCAAATAAATAGATAAATCTCGCCCCAAATCCCACTTTTGAAAGCGAGTATCTTCTTCAAAATCGCTAATCGCAAAACCTAAATCGGAACTGCTGGTATGAATAGCTAAACTGTATTTATTATTTTTCAAGGACACTTTAATTAGGGAATGGTAAATTGTTTTATTTTACTCTAAATCATCGCTCTTTTCGCGAACGTAAAACATGGGCAAAGCTACGAATACGCAGGCACAAAGCAAACCAAATAAACCAGATGCCCAAATCCTAGCATCTAGAACGCCCAGTATGAAAAATAAAGCTGCCAAATTGGCTAACAACTTATTACTAGCAAAAATTTTATCTCTGGACACCTGATGTTTGACCCAAATAAAAGCAGAGGCGATCGGGACGGACAATACTGGATGCCAAACGATCGCTTGATAAGCAAAGATAAACCAGACTAAAGCAAACATTAACGAATCTCGCCAAAAATCTGTTTCCTTAGACTTTGCCAACCAAAAATCTTTAGTCGTTAACTTCGACAGCTTCGCAGCTTTTTCGTGTTTTTTCAGTCGATTAATTTGGTTTTTTAACCTCGTTTTTTTATCTATTTTTAATACCTGCTGCCACTCTGGTTCCCTTTTACCTTTAACCCTTACTACCAGCTTAACTTTTTCGACATTCTTAAGTTGTAACTCAGTTAGCTTCCTACCCACAATCTGACATAATTCCGCGCGAGCGATCGCCTCTTTTTGTTTTCGACTAATAATAATAGTTAACTGCTTTTTACCCTGGCAAACTTGGACTTTAACTCCATAAACATCTAAAGCTTTTTGAAGTTCTGCGCGAATTTTGGCAGAAATATTTACCTCGACCTTCCCAGAAACTATCCCGGTCTTAGCCAAAACCAGAGATTGAGTTTTTTTGATACTATTAGAAACTGTTTTTTCGGAAAAATGCAGGCTGCTAGCGTATTGCGATTTTTGAGGATTTAGCAGTCTGATAACTGCCCCGGCGGAATGGAAACGACGACCGGTCGCGCCGACGAGCATTTTATCGAGAATTAGACCTAATTTTTCGCTTACTGGAACTTTTAAATAATGCCGCCAAACCCACTTATTTTCTCTGCTGTCGAAGAGATCGAAGGGGGGAACTTCAGTTAAAAGATGAATGCAAGTAACTCCCAAACTGTAAATATCGCTGGCAAAAACGGCCTTACCCATTAGTTGCTCTGGGGCGGTGTAGGCGGCACTTCCTATGACCGTACCTTTTTTTGGTAAACCGGTATTTTCTACTACTTTAGCCGCTCCAAAATCTACTAGAACTAACTGAGCGTTTTTGATTTTTGTTGCTTCTGTGGTTCCTGCTGCGCTTCCCTCGCTTTCTGGCAGATTTTCTAAGTCCGTGCTTGCTGGAGTTGCCTGGCGACGAATAATATTTTCTGGCTTTATATCCCTGTGAATAATTTTAGATTTGTGGATGAATTCTAACACGGGCAATAAATCGTTTAACAGTTCCCAAATTTGGGTTTCGTTAAAAGGGCCTTTTTCTGCCAACTCTCGATCGAGGTTTTTACCTTCGATGTATTCTTGCACTAAATAGCGGTCTCCTTCTTGTTGAAAATGCCCAATAAATTTAGGGATTTGAGGGTGACTTCCCAACATTTCCAATTGCATCGCTTCTGCTTCAAATAATTCCGCTGCTTTACGAGCGAACGCCCGACCTTTACTTTCGCTTTCCTCCATCTCCCTACCACCAGAAACAGAATTTTCGGCTAAAGGCATGACGGCAGAATAGCTGGAACTTTGCGGAAAAAATTGCTTAATTACGCACTCTTTTTTGAGAGGATTTTCTTCATCTACAGCTAAAAAAGTTCTACCAAAACCTCCTTCACCAATAAGTTTAATTGCCCGGTAGCGAGACTTTATGCCTGCGGTCGAATTAGGAGTTAGCAACAACTGGGAACCGCAATTTTCGCAATAATTAGCATCCCTTTGATTCTGCGGTTCGTGACAGGCTGGATTAAAACAATAACTCATTTTACTAATAGGGAAGGAATAGAAAACGATCGTAGTAATCGCGCTCCGCGATTTAATCTCATTTAAAATCGCGGAGCGCGATTACTACGAACTGCGATTACTACGAACTGCGATTTAATCTTTCTATCGCGGAGCGCGATTACTACGAACTGCTTAAAGCGATCGATACGAACGGCTAAGTAGGAATTAATTCTCCGGGGCGTAATTTGGCCCATGTGCCAGCTTCTTCTTTAAAGCTTTCGCAGCCAACCACGTCCCACTCCATTTCTATTTCCTCCTCTCGGGGGCGGATATTAACGTTGATGGTAGGTTCGACGGGCTCGAAAGCGGGGTCTTCGGTTAAATGAGGTTGTTCGTGCTGGGTTTCGACGGCGTGGTAAGTAATACAGCGATCTACATAATGGCAGTTAATGCAAATACACATTTTTTTTAACCTCGGTACGCTTCAATAAAATAGATTGCCAGATACTTTTAATCTAACGTAGCCAACAGGGCGATCGCTAAGAAATTTCTTTGATTTTTGTTAAAATGTCCAAAAATTATTCTGAGACCTTTGATTCCGAACGCTGGCCACTCGACCTGGAGTTGCTGCCCCGGCCGAGTTATTT
>CALKCV010000072.1 GCA_938083405.1 uncultured Microcoleaceae cyanobacterium
AGAAGAAGAAGAAGAAAGAGCGAGATGACAATAAATATAAAAAGAGATTGAAAAATAAATACAGAGATCGAGAGAAAGAGAATGATGAAAAGAAGGAGAAAAAGAAAGATAAAGACTTACAGCCAATAGTTGCGGAACTACACTCGGAGCAATATCGAAGACTGGCTAAAAGCATCGCCCCAGAAGCCGTTACTACTCTAAATGAAGCTGACATTTTGGGTTTGATTTTAGTTCAGACTTCCCGGAATATCGGCCTGGCAACAGTCTATTTAGATTTAGTAGGCTTTGAAAATAACGAATTTTATTTCTATCGCCCGGAGTTTGGTTGGCGGGGTCTAACTTTTGGCGAGTTACTATTTCGGTTTATTAAAAGCAGACCCATAGGGGTGCGTCGATATGATGGTATTGTGACGATAAAACCTAATTTTGATTACAAATTTGCTGACGATGACGAACTTATTGTTCTGGCAGAAGATGACTCTACGATTAAGTTTCACTCAGAAGCAGTAGTAGAATCGAAAGCTGTCATCCATGGCGATCGCCAACTATATTCTGGGGGAGAAACTGAAAAGCATCTAATTATTAATTGGAACCCCAAAGCGCCGATCGCCCTTCAAGAATATGCTAAGAATTTAGGGGAAGGTTCGGAGGTTAACTTGGTAGTAGAAAAGTTAACTTCAGAAATTAAAGAAAAATTTTACGAAATTTCAAATAATTTCCCCGAAGTACAAATGAATGTCTGGCAAATGAATGTTAGCTCTAATGAAGAATTAAAAGGCTTAAAGCCTTATGAATATAACAGCATTTCTATTTTGGCAGGTATCGGTAAAAATTCTGAAGAAATTGATGCAAAAACTCTGACTATTTTACTGGAACATCGGCAAATATTCACGGAATATACCCTAGAAACGGGAAAGAAGGTTGACACGGATTTGATTGCAGAAATAGTTAATTCTGACGATACGGAACTGGTGCTGAAAGCAGGGGTTAAAGATTTTTTGTTGTCTAATAAGTTTGTGTCGAAAATTTTAGCTCAGGTCTCTCAAGCCCCGGATGTGATGTTAATTTATCGGGAATTATTTTCGACTGAGGGTTGCGAAGTGCATCTCAAACCTGTAGGGCTTTATTTCCCACTAGAAACTCTGATGTTTCAAGATTTGACTTTTGCTGATTGCGTGTTGGCGGCCGGGAAGCGAGATGAAATATGTATCGGTCTGAGAATTGATGCTTTATCTCAGGAACAAGAAGAAAACTTTGGTATTGAGTTAATTCCACGTCTCGATCGCAATTTTAATTTGACTAAGAATGATGCTTTAATTGTTATAGCTGAAGATGAAAGTTGAGGATGGAAATTTAAGCGATTTTAAGGTTGCCGGTGCTGTCTCTAATTATTGATTAACCATTACCTATTACCGAACTATGAAAAGATTGCTAATTGGATTAATTCGTGGCTACAAAATCTTAATTTCTCCCCTGCTGCCTCCCGCTTGTCGGTTTCAGCCGACTTGTTCTGAATATGGCATGGAGGCGATCGAAAGATTTGGGGCTTTTCGGGGTGGATGGATGGCTATTATGCGAGTTTTGCGCTGCCATCCTTTTCATCCAGGAGGTTACGATCCGGTGCCGCCAAGGGACGATACAATTAATAATTAATAATTAATAATTAATAATGAACAACGTTTCGGATAACAGGCAGTAGCCGCGTTCTACGTTTCGGATAACAGGCAGTAGCCGCGTTCTACGTTCCAATTAACAACTAACAACCGCCATGCAAACCGCTCAATTTCCAGAATCAAATCATCCTTTAGTTAAATCGCTTTTTCATCATAGCGATCGCGAGTTATTGACTCTATTTCAAAACTATCCCGATCGCGGCAGATATTTCACGGGTATTTATTGTCGCTATGGGGCGATCCTCAAGACTCTGATCGAACATTCCGTGCGATCGCCGGTCCAGGCAGATTATTTATTTGCTAAAACTTGGCAGCATATCTTCTACGAATTGCGAGGTCTAAATTTGCGCGAAGCTGACAGCGCGGAAGCAGAAAATCTTACTCTCCAAAACTGGCTGATTAATATTGCAGCAGTTAGTATTAATGAGGCCGAATTGCCTCCAGTGGAGTCTATTCATTATTCCTTGGAAGTTTCCCCGCCGCCGTTGTGGTGCTATATGGGACAGGTGTTAGACCAGTTGGAACCCCTTCTGAGGTCCATCGTCTTGATGGCTGAGACTTTCCACTGGAGCGAAACGCGCATTGCTGCTTATCTCCAGGCTGAGGGAGAGGCTATTTCTCCCCTGGAGATTAAGTCTTTGCTGCAAGAAGGATACAAACATTTAGAAATGAGTCTGCCAGAGGATATTAGGGGGATTTATTTGGATGAGGATTTCGATCGCTCTGTGGGGGAGGAGGCAAAGGAGACGGTACAGTCTTAGACGATCGCCTTTTCTGGTAAGATCGCAATCTTACATAATTAACCCATCGTACTGACAAAGGAAACAAATATGAGCGAACCTGGAACCACGAGGATGCTACTTTCCCACAATTTCGAGCTACCCGAGGATACTTTTGCTAAATTCAGCCGGGAAGAATTCGCCGAAATTTTTGCGGGAGGAGTGAGGGAATACCCCGAGATAAAATGCCGCCCGCTAGACCATCCCCACTGGATGGTAGAGATCCTCTTTCCGAGTAAAGATTTTTCGCCATTTCAAGTTGGTGAAATCTGCGCTAGTTCCCTGCTCGAAAAACGCGACCCAGAGAAGGATACCCCCCCTCGCCATGTCTTGATTTTAGCGGGACTGAAAAAAACTCCCCCTCTTAACAATTCCCCAGAGACTCTCCAAACCGGCGAGTGGGGCGTCGATGCTGTGGAAACTTTATCGCCAGAAGCATTTCTATCCTCCATTGACTGGGAGGAAAAGACGGCGGGTAAGACTATCGAGAACGTGTTTAAAATCCAAATGACAAAATATCCCTAGAGACCTCGAATTTTTCTTTAACCCAGAAACCGGGTTTTGTTGAAAATACCTTCGCCTCCCCGGAAAAATACCATTTGTCAGCGAAACAAACGCGAATTAGTTGGGTTTCGTTTCACTGGCAAACTTTTTCTTGCTGAAGAGCCCATCCTTGAAAACCACAAGGAAATATGGGGTGGATGGAATATGCAGGGGGAAAATGTTAATTATTAATTATTAATTATTAATTATTAATTGTTAAAGTATGGAATTAGCCAACCAGCCGCCGAACCAGAGACCCAAACTAGAAAGAGCAGCTAAAATAATAAAAGTAATAAAACCATTAAATAACTCAATTAACCTCTCGCCAGCGACCATCCCCGCCACAACCGCAGACACCAGAGCGATCGCGCCCCAAGCCCCGACTATAAGAGCCGGTCCCGAATTAGCCATTGCCACGGCTATGTTGTTAGACTGAGCGGCACTCCAAGCACCACTCCAAGCCCCCCACCAGCCGCCCAACCAGAAACCCATGATGCCGCCGACGCCGTTGGGAGTTTTAGAAGCGACTACGGCATCGACGATAGTGCCAAACACATATCCCGCCGCAGCCCAAATAATAGAACCCAGAATTACTGGAACTATATTAGTAGTGCCGAAACCGGCAATAAATCCTACCATAGCGATCGCTCCTGCCACCGTTACCACCACTGTCATAATCCTAATTCTAGGCTCAAAAGCAGCGATCGCTCCCAACAAAGAACCAACTACAGCCCATGCCACGGCCGTCGGTACAGAGCCGACCCCGTCACCTGCGATCCAACCTGCGACCCCGCCACCGACCAATAGAGCGATCGCCCAGGAACGCCCCGAAGCGTCCCCATCGATACTCAATACCGTCAGTCCCAAACAAGCTACACCCTCCACTAAAGCCCACGTCCAAGAAGGAACGTCGGCCACAACTAACACCCAACCGGTGCCTGCATAACAGAGGAAAGTTCCGATAGACCAACCCCAGGGGATATATTTCTCAGTTGGCGAAGGAGGGGATGGTGCCTGTCTGTGGGGTTGACGCGCCGAGGAGGCACCCGGGCGATCGCTGCCGTAACTCGGGGGCGGTGGTGGCGGTGGTGGCGGTGCGGTTTTCGCAGTAGGAGTACGCGCAGCCGGCAAACCTTGAGGATTATTTTTGAGTACCGCTTGCAACTGGCGATATGCTTCGTTAATCTCCACCAGACGAACTTGAGCCTTTGCCCGGAGGCGGGGGTTTTGGGAAAAGCGATCGGGATGCCAGACGAAGGCCATGTCCCGGTAAGCCTCTTTTACTTCCTTGAGGGAGGCACCCGGTTCTAATTCCAGAATTTCATAATATCGGTTGAAGTCGCTCACTCTCTAATTATCAAGGGTTTTACTGCAGTCTAGCCTTCGCGGGCCGCAGGGCCAATTTTCGAGGGTTCGACTCTTGTTTCCATTTTGACCTATCTCAGCCGGAAAACCAAATCTCTGCTTGGCCCAATAATGATGGCCCTTGAATTAGGGGCAAAATTAAGAAACCTGGTTTTTTGGACAATACCTTCGCCATTTTAGGAAAAATACCATTCGTAGGTTGGGTGCAGCGTAGCGAAACCCAACAAAATCCTTGGATTTTGCTCGTTGATGTTGGGTTTCCGGCAGCGTAATGGCATCCGCCACGCTGCGCGAACGCTCTACCTACAAATAAAATGGCGAAGGTATTGTTGGAAAAACCGGGTTTCTATTCTACTAAAGAAAAAATTTGACTAGGGAGCATCCCATATTTGTAAAAATACTTTTTGACAACAGAAAAGCTCTTTTCCCTGTTGCCTGTTGCCTGTTGCCTGTTGCCTAAAAGCCTTAAACTTTTGGTTTTCTTCAAAATTGGGATGCTCCCTTTGACTATGACTACAACCGCAGTTATCTCAAAAACTCCGACTATCTTCTCTCTGGAAGACTGGATGGAAAATCCACCGGAAGGTCAAGAATGGATAGACGGTCAATTATTGGAAAAAAATAGCATGACACTCAAACACGCTCGCATTCAATTAAAACTAGGAACTTACTGGAGAAATTATAAAGAGTCCACCGAACAAGGAGGCGAAGTTTATACAGATGTGCCCTGTCGCACCGAAAAACAAGGTCTCCGCCCGGATGTTGCCTATCTCCCACCGGACTTAGTTGCCCGATATGGCGATGGGAAAGTGCTGCCTCAGAGTTTTCCTTTAAGTGCGGAAATCGTCTCGCCAACCGATCTGGCAGAGGATGTTATTGCTAAAGCACCGGAATATTTGGAGTCTGGGGGGGAGGAGGTTTGGTTGGTATTTCCAGAGAGTCGGTGGATTATGATAGTGACTAAAGAATCGCGACAAATTTTTATTTCTGGAGAAAACGCTAGCACTCAAAAGGTTTTAACTGGTTTCAGCGTTGGGGTTGACGAACTTTTGGGCTGAATTGCGATCGCTTTGGGAAAGAGTTTTTAGTTTTCCTGGATGCCCGCGCGCGGAGATATCGTCGCTACCAAAGACGAAGTAGGGGACAAAGTTAGTTGAAAAATGGGCGGATAAGTTATTAGTTAAACTGGCGCAAATATTATTAATTATTAATTATTAATTATTAATTATTAATTGTTAATTGCTGCCCCACCCGATAAAATAGAGAAATGTCTCCAATCCAATCGGTCTAAAAAATGTCCCCCAATTCTGCAACCTCGATCTTTGTCGATGGCCATTCCCTCGCCTTTCGGTCTTATTACGCCTTTGGCAAAAGCCGCAGCGGCGGTCTAAAAACCTCTACCGGCATCCCCACCAGCGTTTGTTTTGGCTTTTTCAAATCCCTGCTGGACGTGATGGCCAACCAAAAGCCGGAATATTTAGCGATCGCCTTCGACTTGGGAGAGCCCACCTTCCGCCACCAAGCGGACGAAAATTATAAAAGCAATCGCAGCGAAACTCCCGCCGACTTACTGGTAGATGTTGAAAATCTCAAAGAACTTCTCAAGGCTTGCAACATCCCAGTTATTACCGCCCCAGGTTACGAAGCGGACGATATTTTAGGAACTTTAGCAACTAAAGCGAAGGAGGCAGGATATCGGGTAAAAATTCTCTCGGGCGATCGAGATTTATTTCAATTAATAGACGAAGAAAAAAAGATTAGCGTCCTGCATTTATCCCCAGGAAAAGGCAGTACCCCCACGGAAATTTTTTCCGAAGAAGTAGTCGAAAAACTCGGCGTTACCCCAGAGCAAATTGTAGATTACAAAGCCCTCTGCGGCGACGCATCGGACTGTATCCCGGGCATCAGCGGCATCGGTCATAAAACTGCGGTGAAATTACTCCAAGAATTTGCTTCTCTGGAGGGAATTTATCAAGGAATAGATAAGATTAAAGGCGCTAATAAGAAAAAATTAGAAGCGG
>CALKCV010000073.1 GCA_938083405.1 uncultured Microcoleaceae cyanobacterium
CCATTTCCCATTTCCCATTTACGCAAAAAAGCCCGCACCAGCGGGCTTTTTTATACTAGATAAGGATGTGGGGCTTTAATTAATCAGAAACCGCCTCGAAAGATTCGACCTCCAAAACCGGACCGATCATAGCCATAGTCATGACATCTTCTCGGACTACGCCCTTGACCTGAGCCTTCAAGCCGGACTGGCGCAAATCTTTGGGAGCATTTCTCAACTCATAAGTCTCGCCCCCCTCGCTGACCAAAGCCCAAGTCCCCGGACCAAATCCTTTACGCTCGATACTACCATTCACAGTTATGCTGCTCATACCGTCTTTGCCTCAGATTTAATTGCCAAACGTGCCAGAGCAAAACATAACACAGCATTAACGACCAAGAAAGCTTGAGCCACAAAACCGGAACCCAATCCCCAGACCGCCGGCGACACCACAGCGCTAACCGCCAAACAGCTAGCCACGCCAATAGTAGTACCAATAGCCAGCCACTTCCATTGAGAATGCCCCAGGAGTAACACTACCAAGATCCCAGGAATCAAAACGCTAGCAAAAATTGGGTTCAACACCGCGCTACCTTGGATCGCGCCCCCTAGTTCTGGAACAGAACTACCCATGACGCGCATCGGCCACTGGGGCAAGTCGAAGATGTAAAAGCCGCGCAAGAAAAATAAGCCGCTGCTGCCGGCAACCAAGCCAGTATGCATAGACCAATTCCAAGCAAACGGTAAATAATTCTGCAGCAACCAAGCCAGCAGATAAGAACCAAGCACCATTGCAATCTTCGGCAACAAAGCAACCGCACCGCCATCGATCCAGAAACCGGGATTGAGATAGCCGTTTTCGCGCAGCCACCGGAAAAAGTCGCGGAAATTGAGTTGACCTTTAGCCGCCAATTGCACCGCGCCCGCAGCGTCTAACTGACCGGAACCGAAGTGGTTTAGAGGATCCTGTTCGATCGCTCTGGACGATTCTTTGAGGACGTTAGCAATTTGTTCTGGGTCTTCAACGCCCATCGCTTTGATTAATGCCGCTACACCGGCAACGTGGGGAGACGCCATGCTAGTTCCTTGGAAAGCAGCAAAAATACTTTCCCCAGTTTCGGCATCGATGGTATTTTGCAGAATTCCACCAGCTTCGTTGCCGCCCGCAGTGGAACCGCCGGGGGCGGAGATATCCACGCCAGCGCCAAAGTTCGAGTAAGGTGCTTTTTCTCCAGAAGCATCTAAAGCCGAGACGCCGATAACTCTCGGATAGCGGGCGGGATAGCCTGCCGCGTTTTGGTTGGAGTTACCAGCAGCAGCGATGATGACTACTCCTTTGTTGTAGGCATACTCGATCGCTTCTTTCATTAATTGGCTTTCGCCGCCGCCACCGAGACTCATGTTGATAACATCGGCATCGTTGTCCGCAGCAAATTTAATTGCTTCCGCGATATCCGCCACAGTACCGCTACCGTAAGCATCTAAGACTTTCAACGGCATGACGTTGGCTTCGTAGGCGATACCCGCTACGCCATAATCGTTGTTGGTGGATTGAGCGATCGTACCGGCGACGTGGGTACCGTGACCGTTATCGTCCGTGGCTAAGGTGCGATCGTTTACGAAGTCATAGCCGGCGGCGAATTCGGTTTTTTGCAAGTCGGGAACTCTGGTGACTCCCGTATCGATGACCGCTACCGTCACGCCACTGCCTTTGGTTTCCTGCCAGGCCGCTTCTACATTGATGCTGCGCAGGTTCCACTGTTTCCCGTACAGGGGGTCGTTGGGAACTTTGCCGCCATCGAGGATGATGGCATTAGCCTCATAGATGTAGTTGGGTTCTATGTATTCAGTATATTTGCCTACTGATTTTTTCAGGGCGTTTAGGGTTCGCCGATCGCCCTTGACAACATACACGTTATCTGCCAGCGAGAATTCGCTATTTAGTCGGGGAGTGACGTTGTATTTTTCAGAGATCGTCTTTACCCGATCTACTATTTGGGCGACACCTACTTCTTCGCGAAAGTCTAAAACTATCGAATCATAAGTGCCTTTGTTGGCCAGTCCCGTGAAGTTGAAGAGAGCCCAGCCAAGCCCGATTAAAAATAAACACGAAAACAGAAATTTTTTCATGGAAAATCTTCCCTTTAGTTAGGGCCTTTTTACCACGATAGCTTAAACTTTACAGGATATGTGTGGGTCCAATTAAAAATCTAATATCTAATATGGAAAGAGGTTTATTGTGGCTGCCCCTACTGGGCTTTTTTATCTGGTTAACCCGGGCGGGTTGGAACGAATATCAAAAATTAGAAGCTTATCGGGCCTGGGCCGAAGCTTTTGATAAGGCCAAATATGACATTTATGCTGTTTTGGGCCAAAAAGGTTCGGAGATTGTCTGGGGGAAGCCCGCGCGCAAAGGCCCGGTGGATTTGGAGAGTTTTTCTCTTTCGTCGGTGCGATCGCTACAACTGGTAGTTAACCAACAAGCGGTAGATATAGAGAACCCACCGAGTAAGGGAAAGGCGATCGCTTTAGAGTTTGTTTTATCTGACTCTAAAAAAGTAGAAATTCCCTTTACCGAGATCGATTTAGCTGCCCGATGGGGGAAATATTTGCAGCAACAATTGCGTGCATCAGGGTTGTGAAGAGAACCAAAAGTCAAACGCTTTGAGTCAGTGGTTAGTTGTTAGTTGTTAGTTGCAATTTGGAGATTTTTACTTCGATGAGATGCTCCCCAACAATTACAGCAACAATTAAATTCAGAACCGTTATAATTTTAATATTGGCGAACGCGCCCCGCGTTGCGGATGCAACATCGCTCGGTAGATTTTAGTTATTGAGGGGGCGATCGGCAAATAGTAATATTAGGAGCATAGTTTTATGCAAACTCAAGTAAAGCAAAGGTATTTCACTCCCGAAGAATATTTGCTATTGGAAGAAAATGCCGAATACAAAAGTGAATATCGCAATGGAGAAATAATAGCCATGACTGGAGGAACGACCAATCATAACGAGATTGCTGGCAATCTCTACGCTCATTTTAAATTTGGACTCAGAGGTCAAAATTATCGAGTATTTATCAGCGATGTCCGCCTCTGGATAGAGCGTCCCAATATGTACACCTATCCCGATGTAATGCTAATCGAAGGAGAACCAATTTATCAAGGTTCGGCTCAAACTGTAGTTACAAATCCCTCTTTAATCGTAGAGGTTTTGTCAAAATCAACTCAAAGTTACGATCGCACTGACAAATTCGATTACTATTGCTGCATCCCCGAATTTAAAGAATACATTCTCATCGACCAATACAAATATTCCGTCAAGCAATTCGCTAAAAATTCAGATAACGAATGGACGTTAATTAGCTATGAAGGCGAAGATGCAGTTTTAAAACTTAAGTCAGTTGATTTTAAAATATCTTTTCAAGATATTTATCAAAGGGTTGAATTTGAAACAAACTAATAATAAATCATTTGTAGGTCGGGCTCCGCGCAACGAAACCCAACAGCGATTATGTCAATTTAGAATTAAGAAACCCGGTTTTTTTGACAAGACCTTTGCCTTTTAGAAAAATACCTACAATAAAATGGCGTTCCTCGCCCGCCAGAAACCGGGTTTTTTTTTTTTAACCCGGTTTCT
>CALKCV010000074.1 GCA_938083405.1 uncultured Microcoleaceae cyanobacterium
GACTAACTACTAACCACTGACCGCTAACATGCAGGCGTTAAACTTTTGGTTTTCTTCCAAATTGAGGTCCACCTGATGCACCCGATTAATCCTCTTTCGGTTTAATGTTTTTTGGCAAATTTTTCCATAAATTCTACCAAAACTTCTACCGCTTCTTGGGTCACGCCATTATAGAGACTAACCCGACATCCTCCCCTGGTTCGATGTCCGGCTACTCCTACAATTTTTTCCTCAAAAGCTTCTTCGATAAACTGTTTTTGCAGTTCTTCTGTTGGAAGTGTAAAAACCACATTCATATCGGAGCGAGAAGCTTTCTCAACGGCACAATTAAATAAAGAGTTAGTATCAATACACCGATAGAGGGTCTCCGCTTTTTTCTTATTAATTGCCCCTAGTTTTTCCAGTCCGCCGATGTCTTCTTCAATCCATCGCAAAATGTGCCAGGTAATATAAATAGAAAAACATGGTGGAGTATGGTAATTAGACTTGCGCTGGATATGGGTGCGGTAGTCTAAAAACTCTGGTAAATTATCCGAAATTTTCGCCAACATTTCTTTGCGAATGAGGACTACTGTGACGCCAGAAAGTCCAACATTTTTTTGAGCGTGGGCGTAAATGCAACTCAAGTTAGTCGGATCGATTACCTTGCTCATAAAGTCAGAACTCATGTCAGCCACGATGGGAATTGGAAGTTTGGGAAAGCCATGAAACTGAGTTCCAACTACAGTGTTATTGCTGCAAAGGTGTAAATATTTAGCTTCCTGCCTTAATTTAATTTTGTTTAGATCGGGGACTTCCGTATGGTTGCAATCCCTTGAAGAAGCAATTATTTCTAAGTCTCGACCTAAAGTTTTTGCCGCTTTAATTGCTTTCTCTGCCCAATATCCAGTATCGATGTAATCGATGCGATCGCCTGCATTGGAAAAATTCATCGGAACCATTAGAAATTGAAGCGAACCGCCACCTTGTAAAAAGATAACTTCAAAGTCATCGCCCAACTCCATTAATCGCTTAATCCGTTCGGCACTATCATCAATTATGAACTGAATTTGCGGGTTGCGATGGCTAATTTCCATCACGCTCATCCCCGTACCGTTAAAGTTGAAAAGCTCTGCGCGAACCCGTTCGAGTACTGGGAAAGGAAGAGCCCCCGGACCGGCGTAAAAGTTTACTACTCGATCTTCATAGATATTTTTAGGTGGCAATAGAGATGTGACCTGCATAAGTTATTGAGTATTGAGAGATGACATTTCAATCATAACCTAGATGGGTGCATCTAATCTTTGCAAAAATACTTTTCGATTTTCGATTTTTGATTTTCGATTTACATTTTTTTGTTAAGTTTCCAGCAAAATCCAAGGATGTTGAACTCTGGCCACTGCCCCCCCAGGAAACGGATCCGTCCGCGAACGATTGGGAGCGTTAATTAAAGCAGTTAACTTCTCCACCGTCTCGAAATTGGGATTAATAAATAAGGCATCTTGTAAAAACATTCTCATCGCCCTTCTTTGTAAAGCTAGGGGCGCTTTTTTCAGAATTAAACGGTCGATCGCTTTGATGTTTTTAGGGTGGGAATGGAACAGGCGAGACGCCTGTTCTACGGGTGTTGCTTCTTTTAATAAATCTCGCGCCGCAGCTTCTAGATATTCGACTTCTGCCCTGAGAAGTTCTGCGGTTTTAGCTAAATTAAGTTCGACTTTAGGATTAAAATTGGTCTGCAAATAAGGCAGCAATTCTAAACGAATGCGGTTCCTGGCGTAGTGCAAATCTTCGTTAGTAGAATCTTCCCAAATAGGAAGATTTTGGTCGTGGCAAAATTGGGCTGTTTCCGCCCGAGAAAAGTCTAAAAGAGGCCGAACCAACCGTAGAACAGGCGTCTCGCCTGTTCCGGCAAAAGGGCGAGACCAAACCAGGGAAGAGAGTCCGTCGGCCCCGCTACCGCGAAAGAGATTGTACAGAAGAGTTTCAGCCCGATCGCTTGCCGTATGACCGGTGACGAGGTAGGAGCAATCATGGGCCATAGCGATCGCCCCCATAGCCTCGTAGCGCCATTTTCTCGCCGCCGCCTCGCTGGCATAAACCTCTGGGGCCGTTTGAAGAAAAAAGGATATTTGCCAATTTTTAGCTAACTGTTCCACAAACTCAGCATTAGCTTGAGAATCATCTCGCCAGCGATGGTCGCAATGGATCGCTGCCAGTTGCCAACCCCATTTCGACTGTAAATCTAATAATAATTTCAGCAAACAGACAGAATCTTGACCCCCCGAAACTGCCACTAATAATCGTTCTTGGGGCGGTAAAAGTTGGCGATCGCGTAAAGTCTGGTGTAATTTAGCGTGTAAAGGCGTCCAATTCTTCATGAGTAGGCAGGAGGCAGCAGTAAACTGGCACTTAAGTCGCGGTGCGCAGTGCGCACCCTACAAATTACTTAAAATAGATTAAATTTTCTCGTGATGGTAAAAACCCATTACCCATTACCCATTACCCAGATTATGAAGCTCAAAAGATTAGGTCATGTAGCGATTTGCGTAGAAGACATAGACAAAGCAGCCGAGTTTTATCAAAACTTAGGCATGGAGTTAGCCTGGAAAGACGCAGACTGGGCTTACCTCAAAGCCGGAGAAGACGGACTGGCGCTTTTGAGTCCCAGCTACGAACAGGCAGGGCCCCATTTTGGCTTTGTCTTTAGCGATCGCAAGGAAATGGAAACAGCTTACCAAGAGCTCAAAGACCGAGAAGTTCGAGTAAGCGATCTGCACGAACATCGAGACGGGACAGCCTCCTTCTACGGCAGAGACCCAGACGGCAACTGGTTCGAGTATCTCTACGAAAAAGGCTAATCGGCTAATAGTATCCCCCCGCCCCAGGGTCCGGGGGCGAAAGGCGGTAATAGCTAAAGGAGATTTGCCCCGAAAGCTAAAGAAAAACGCTGAATTATCTAAAAATTACTAATTACCAATTAATAAAAAATCGTCCCTATCATGCCACAGAAATTAGTATTAAGAAATCGTCGCAAATCCCTACTCCAACAGTGGCAGCAAGTAGATTGGCCCTTAATGGCAATCTATATAGGTATGACCGTTTTTGGAGCGCTAATGATTCATAGCGTCAACCTAAAAGAAGATCTCCCATTCTCTTGGCAACATTTGGTTACTGGAGGGGTAGGTTTGGTCATAGCCTTAGCGATCGCTCGTTGTAACTACGAAATTCTGGTTCGCTGGAAGTGGATTATTTATGGTTTTACCAATTTTTCTCTAATTGCCGTCCAGATGATAGGAACTACGGCCCTCGGGGCCCAAAGGTGGATAAATATCGCTGGCTTCCACGTTCAACCATCGGAATTTGCCAAAGTAGGCTTAATTCTGACCCTAGCAGCTTTCCTAGAATCAAAGGTCAGGATCGGCATCTCAGACCTACTCAAAACTCTTGCCATAGCTGCGGTACCCTGGGCCTTAGTATTTTTCGAGCCTAATTTAGGAACCTCTCTAATATTCGGCTCGATTACCTTCGGCATCCTTTACTGGGCCAATGTTAACCCCGGTTGGTTAGTATTACTGGTTTCTCCAGTGCTTTCAGCTATTCTCTACAACATATATTTACCCCTTTGGGTTCTGTGCATGAGCGCGATCGCTTGGATCGCTTGGCGCAGTTTGCCTTGGCCTTGGTTGACTGCCCCCATAGCTTTAGGAATAAACATAGCTTCTGGAAATTTAGGAAAGGTCTTATGGCAGTTGCTTCAAGATTATCAAAAAGACCGCTTGACAGGATTTTTAAACCCAGAAAAAGACCCCTTGGGCACTGGATACCACTTAATTCAATCTCGCATCGCGATAGGTTCGGGACAGCTTCACGGACGGGGCTTATTCCAGGGAACCCAAACTCAACTTAGTTTCATCCCGGAACAACATACGGATTTTATCTTTTCTGCTATTGGAGAAGAATTAGGTTTTATTGGTTGTTTGTGCGTATTAGCAGCCTTTTGGTTTATTTGTCTGAGATTGATAGTTATCGCTCAAACTTCTAAAGACAATTTTGGCTCTTTATTAACTATTGGAGTCGTGGCAATGTTGCTCTTCCAAATGTTTGTTAATATTGGTATGAATATTGGTTTGGCTCCAGTAACAGGAATTCCTCTACCTTTATTAAGTTATGGGCGATCGGCTTTGTTGAGTAATTTTATTGCTTTGGGATTGGTTCAATCTGTGGCTAACCGCAGATCTAAGCAAACTTATTAGGGTTCGCGTCGCGTAAGTTTACGAACTAAGAAATTGTCGTTTTTTTTAGTTGGTATAAAGCGATTGTTTAGAAACCCGGTTTCTGGCCCCCACTCAATTCTTAATTGTTAATTGTCCCCCATTTTGTAATCGATGTATTATCATGTAGTTAAAATGATCTAGCGTTTTTAAGAGATAGGCTTTGATTCAATCCGAGACATTAGAACTATTAGAGTGGCCTCGTTTGTGCGAGCATCTGGCCACCTTTGCAGCTACTAAACTGGGGGCGATCGCCGCTCGTAATTTGCCGATGCCGGCAACCAGGGAAGAAACAATCCAGCTTTTGGCCCAAACCGAGGAAGTTTACCAACTAGAAACGGGATTGGTTCAAGGCTGGTCTTTTGATGGCATAGAAGATATTGGCGCAAGCCTGGAAAGAGCGCAATTGCAAGGGATTCTCTCGGGGCAACAATTATTAAATATTGCTACTACCACCGCAGGGATGCGCCGCTTGCGGAGGGTAATCGATAATTATGGAACGGAAAAACCAATTCCCGTACTGAGCGAACTGGTCAGCGAGTTGCGCACTTATCCAGAGTTGGAACAGGAAATTAATCATTGCATAGACGATCGCGGGGACGTGGCCAACAGGGCTAGCCCGAAATTAGGGGACATCCGCGAGAGCATGGGCCAAATAAAAAATCGCATCGAAAATATTCTGCGGGGGATTTTGCAGCGCAAAGCAGGGGCCGTTCAGCAACAATTAATTACTCAAAGGAGCGATCGCTTTGTAATACCAGTCCGAGCTCCTCAAAGAGACGCCATCCCCGGCATAGTTCACGATACTTCCAGCACTGGTTCGACATTATTCATAGAACCCCATGCAGTAGTCAATCTCAACAATCAAATGCGACAACTGCGACGCCAGGAAGAAAGAGAAGAAGAAGCAATTCGCCAAGCGCTCTCAGAAAAAGTCGCAGAAGTTAAAGAAGACCTAGAGAAATTATTGGCGATCGCTACAGCCCTAGACCTGGCAACGGCCCGCGCTCGTTACAGCATTTGGTTGGACGCTTGGCCGCCAAAATTCATACCCGTAGAACGCGGCTATTGCCTGTTAAGAGAAACAGGAGACTCCCAGGAGAAAAATAACAAGAACGCCGCGCGAAAAATAAGCCTGCGCCAGTTGCGGCATCCCCTGCTAGTTTGGCAGCAACAACACGAAGATGGCCCCCAAGTCGTGCCCATCGATCTAATTATCGAACCCCAAATTAGAGTAGTAGCAATTACAGGCCCCAACACAGGCGGCAAAACTGTTACTCTCAAAACCTTGGGACTAGCAGCATTAATGTCTAAAGTCGGTTTATTCGTCGCGGCAAAGGAACCAGTAGAATTGCCCTGGTTCGAGCAAGTCCTCGCAGATATCGGAGACGAACAGTCCATAGAGCAGAGTTTATCGACTTTCTCCGGTCACATCCGCCGCATTACTCGGGTTATCGAAGCAGTAGAAAACACCAAGCAAGCAGAATCCCTTTCTCCTTCTCTGGTACTGTTGGATGAGATCGGCGCGGGTACGGACCCCACCGAAGGCAGCGCCTTAGCTACTTCCTTGCTCAAACATTTAGCAGATCGGGCCCTGCTGACCGTGGCAACTACCCACTTCGGCGAACTCAAGGCCCTTAAATATCAAGACGATCGCTTTGAAAATGCCTCGGTGGAATTCGATAACGTCTCTCTGGGGCCGACTTATCGCCTGCTTTGGGGCATTCCCGGTCGTTCCAATGCCTTGACCATCGCCGGGAGATTGGGTTTGAGCGAGGCAGTTATTAACGACGCCCGGGAATATGTCGGCATCGCCTCTCACCAGGTCGAAGAAGTAATCGAAGGTCTGGAAGCTCAACGGCGCAGGCAAGAAACTAAGGCAACGGAGGCATCGAAGTTATTGCAAGAAACCGAACGCCTCCATGGGGAAGTCTCCCAAAAGGCTAGGTCTCTCAAACAACGAGAGCGAGAATTAAAACAAGCTCAAGAATTGGCAGTGCAAGAGGCGATCGCTGAGGCTAAAGCCGAAATTGCTGAAGTAATTCGGGGCTTGCAACGAGCCCCCCAGACGGGGCGCAACGCTCAAAAGGCCACGGATGCTTTGAACGAGATTACCGAGAAGTTTTTGCCTTCTAAATCTAAAGAAGAAACTGTCAAAAAGCCAGACTTTATGCCGAAAGAGGGCGATCGGGTGCGTATCCCCCGTATCGGTCAAACGGCGGAAGTTCTAACGGTGGATGACAACGAGCAATTGACGGTCCGTTTTGGGGTGATGAAAATGACCCTAGATTTGTCGGAAATTGAATCTCTCGACGGTCAAAAACCGACGGTGAAAAAGAATAAAAATCCTTCGACGGCCCCAGAAGCGAAAAAGAAACCCGCTGAAGTACAAAACCCAAGCCCTCCCCCAGTGGCAGTGCGTACTTCGAGAAACACCATTGATATTCGGGGGTCTCATGTAGCAGATGCCGAGATAAAAATAGATGGAGGTATTTCTAAAGCGATCGAACAAGGAGTCTTGTGGATAGTTCACGGGAAAGGAACTGGTAAACTTCGCCAGGGCACCCACGAATTTTTAAAACGTCATCCACTGGTAGAACGTTACGAGTTGGCTGCTCAGAAAGAAGGAGGCTCCGGAGTAACCATCGCCTACTTAAAATAATTAATAATTAATAATTAATAATT
>CALKCV010000075.1 GCA_938083405.1 uncultured Microcoleaceae cyanobacterium
GTTTCTCAGTATAGTAGCGATCGCTACGAAAAGTAACTACATCTGTTAAATCGGCAATTCAACAGTAAAAGTAGTCCAACCGTCTGCGCTATTTACCTGCAGATACCCCCCTAATTGTTCTACCAGTTTTTTCACCAGAGCCAAACCCAAACCTGTACCGCCTTGTTTCCAAGGATCCGCGTTAGGAACTCGATAGAATTTATCAAATATTTTCGGCAATTCCGAAGTTGGAATTTCTGCTTCATTGCTGACCATAAATTTCATCTGACAATCGGAGTTCTGAGGGTTACACTCTACTTTAAAAACAATTTGGCCCTCGTTGGGGCTGTATTTGCAGCCATTATTAAGCAACTCTGCTAAAACTCGCCCCAGACTGGCGCGGTTGGAATTAATAATAGGCAGTTCTTCGGGAAATGTAACTTTAATAGTTTGCAGGCGGCTTTTGGTTCGCTCCCGAAAAGATTCGATAATAGTAGGCAACCAAGTAGATAAATCTACCCGTTCCTTATTAACAGGTTGGGTGGCTGCTTCTAATCGCTGCAAATCTAGGAGATCGTTAATCAGTTCGCTCTCTCGAATGCATTCGCTTTCTAATATTTGTAAATAGCGCAGGGACTTATCGGAGGTCGGTACGATTTTGAGCATATGAATTGCCATTTTCATATTGGCAAGGGGAGTGCGCAATTCGTGGGAAACCGTGCTGAGAAATTCGTCTTTGAGAACGTGGAGGGTTTCGAGTTCTTTTACTTTTTGTTCGAGTTGGGCGGTGCGTTCTTGTACCTGCATTTCTAGGTCGGCGTTGAGGGTTTGCACTTGTTGGTAAAGTTGCGCTTGCTGGATGGCGATCGCTAATTGAGTGGCTAATTTTTCTAGCAAGTCTGTTTCAGAAGGTTCCCACTGACGGGGTCCGGAACATTGATGGGTACTCATTATCCCCCATAACTGTCCGTCTTGCATTATGGGCACTACTAAATAAGCTTGTATCTGCTGCTGGGTCAACCAGTTAATCTTTTGTGCGGATAAATTCGCTTCTCTAACCCCGCCCACTGCTTGAATTTTCACCGAGCGATCGCTCCGGGAATTGCTTTCGAGTACATAAAGACTCGGCAGCATATTTCCCAACCACGACGACCTACCCTCGGCCACTGATTCTGCTACTACGGTAGCGACATCGGCCGGTTCGATCCGATAGACCACTACTCGATCTGCCTTGAGAAATTCCTGCACTTCGGCAACGGCGGCGTTGAGAATTTGGCGTAAATCTAAGGATTGATGAATCCTCAAGGCAATTTGAGCTAAAAGGCGATCGCTCTCTAACTGTTCTTGCAGTTTGGCGGTTCTTTCTCGTACCTCTTTTTCTAGTTCTTCGTTTCGACTCCGCAGCAGTTCGAGTTTCTCTGCCTGCAATTGATAAACCGATTGCTGTAATTTCTTCACTACTTTATGCATCTCTGTGGGATCTAGCACTTGCAACAAGCTCGCCTGGCTGATGATGCCTTGCAATTCCCCCCGATTTCCTCGAATAACTAACCTTTTTTCTTGTTGCTGCTGCATTTGTTTGTGAGCTACCCACAATGAATCCGTTGGCTTAAGACAGATTAATGGAGTTTTCATTACTTTATGAACTGGGGTTGCTGCCAGGTTCATTTCTACAAAGAGAGCTTGTACGATGTCCCGAGCGGTTACGATTCCTACCGGTTCCTGGAATGAATGATGTATTGTAGAGACTCCTTCTCTTTTTTGCTTCTGTTCTTTTACTTTTTTTATCTCTGTAATTACTACGCAGTTAACTTGATGTTCTGATACTATCCGAGCGATTTCTAATAGGGATGCCGTTCTCGACGCTGTTATCGGCGGGGTCATTACTTCGCTTACTCGTCTTAATTTGAGAATATTGGAGGGAAGCAACACCGGACGAATTCTTTCTGGAGTTAATACCCCCACTACTTCACCTTCTGCGCTTAATATAGGCAAATAAGAAATATTGTTTTGACGAAAAACAGATAGTACTCCAAATAAATCTTTGTCGTCCGATTCTGTCAGGGCGATCGGCTCTTTAGACATGACTTGGGCGATGAGGAGTTTGTCTGGAACTGAGTTGTTTTTGCTGTCTATCTTGCCATTTACTACCATATCTACTATATCGCGGTCGGTGAAGATTCCTGCTAAAGAGGATTTTTGGGACTGTTTTTTGCCTCCGGGGCTCTCTGGGTTTTCTAACACTAAAACGCAACTGCCCCTGGTCTGTTCCCACAGAGGTATTTCGCTTGGCTCTTCGGCCGCCCTGCGCGACTCCCCATCGGGCAGGTTACAACTGCTTTGGACTTGATTCATTAGCTTTAATACCAATGCTAACGGTGTCTCTGGCATGACCTTTAGGGGATGGCGATCGATTGCTTGTTCTAGGGGGGATGAGTAGATTTGCGGTTGGTAAAATGTCATAGGATTTTTTGGTAATTAGTAATCGGTCAGTGGGAATTGGACCTGGGAGCTTGCTAATTGCGCTTCGCGATCGCGGAGCTTGTCCCCTGCAAAGACAGCTTTTTTTATTTTCCCTTATTATCATAAATTCAACTTTTTGTCAATACTTGAAAGGATTATCGCAAGGTCTTCTGTGGACTACGGGCTATTTTAAATAAAAATCAATTTTGAATTTGCTTGCTACCTCCCGAGTAAGGTTTATAATATTAAAGAAATGTTAAGTTTTGCTAAGTAGGGTTAATTATGACTAATTTAAGCTTGGAACAAATATCAGCCCAATTAGAGAGCGAATCTACTCGCGATCGCCTTTTAGCCCTAGTCTCCCTGCGACAAGTGCCTGCGGCGGATGCGGTACCTTTAATAAAAAAAGTATTAGACGATCCCAACCTGCCAGTGCGATCTATGGCTGTTTTTGCTCTGGGGGTCAAACAAACTGACGAATGTTATCCAATTTTAGTAAAATTATTAGAAAACGACCCAGACTACGGTATTAGGGCAGATGCGGCGGGGGCTTTGGGTTATTTGGAGGATATTAGGGCTTTTGAACCTTTGGTCCGGGCATTTTATGAGGATACTAATTGGTTGGTACGTTTCAGTGCAGCGGTGTCTCTGGGGAATCTTAAAGATGTTCGGGCCCGGGAGCTGTTAGTGCAGGCATTGGATAGCGAAGAGGTGGTAGTGCAGCAGGGGGCGATCGCGGCTTTAGGGGAAATAGGGGCTGTAGAGGCGATCGACAGCATTCTCCGTTTTGCCCAGTCGGAAGATTGGTTAATTCGACAGCGTCTGGTGGAGGCTTTGGGGAACCTACCGAGCCCCAAGAGCATCTCTGCTTTAAAATATCTCCAGAAAGATAGCCATCCCCAAGTATCTCGGGCGGCTACTTTATCCCTAGAACGTTTAATGGCTGATGGCTAATGGGGAATTGTTCGTTGTTAATTGTCTTTGGTTATGCCGTGGGGCGATCGCGCTTTCTTTGCGGATGGAATATCGCTCGATTCTTCTTTGTCGGCTAAAGCCACGATCGCTCCGACCATAATTTTATGTTCCTGCACCTGAATGCGTGCGTGGAGGGTTTCTGGGGTATCGTCGGCTAAAACTGGCACTGCTGCCTGCATCAAAATCGGACCGCTATCGACTTCTTCGGAGACTAAATGAACCGTACAACCAGTAATTTTCACCCCGGCGGCTAAAGCTTTTTCTACCGCTCTAATACCAGGAAAACTCGGTAACAAACTGGGATGGATATTAATAATCCGATTGGGGAAAGCATTAACTAAAACCTTAGTAACGATGCGCATCCAACCGGCCATGACTACCCATTCTACATCGTAAGCTGCCAAGGTCTTAATAATTTCACCGTCAAATTCTTCCCGTCTATTTTTATAATCTCGGTGATTTAATAAAATAGCAGGAATTCCGAATTTTTCGGCCCTGGCTATAACTTTCGCTCCGGGATTGTTATAAATTAAAACCTGTATTTTGGCGTTAAGTTTTCCGGTTTTTATCCCTTGGGCGATGACCTCAAAATTAGACCCGCTTCCAGAGGCTAAAATTGCTAGTTTTAAAGGTTTATTTTCCTGCAATCTTTTTTGAGGAATGCTAGGAGAAATTAAAAAGGAATTATCGTAGTTCATTTTCTTCAATTCTCTGTCGGTGGGTAATAATGACCTCGGTCGTTAACAGCTAGGTAGCCGCCAATCTATTTTCAGAAACCATATTTTTTCAAAAAACCTGGTTTCTCTATCGCCTATTATATGACAAGACAGGCTTGGTGCGCTACTATAAAAAATACTCAATTTTTGGTTATGAAAATCATGCAAAATAGATTAAAACCGACCGTCAAAAGAATAATAATTTTTGCCTTTGGTTTGTTCTTGGGATTAATGGCAATGCGAATATTTACCCCTGAGAGAGCGCGATCGACAACAGTGATGGAATATCAAATCAGGAAACTGCAAACCGACGTTTACCAGCTACAGAGAGACATCGATCGAATGCAGTCTCGAAGGGGGAGAAATAACTCAAATGAATGCCCGCCATGTACGGAACCAAGGGAAGGAAGAAATAGGATGTTATCCGGCGACCCAATGTTCGATCGCTTGGCAACTATGACCGTAGAAATCAAACAAGATGTCAAAGAAATGCAAAAAAGATTGAGGAAACTAGAAGATAAAATTAACAATTAAAAATTAAGTGCCACTCCATTTATAGCCTACTTTTTTTAGCTATAAATGGAGTGGCACGAGTTTTTAAAAAGCGGTCAGTTGTGAAAAACTATTCGATGATACCGAAGTAATAGGCAGCAACTAGGAGGTTGATACCCAACAGCAGTAAGGCCCAGCTTGTACGAAAAGGATATTTCATTGAATTAGCTCCATATCTTGATATGGATCTAATCTTACCATCGTAGCGCACCTTTAATTTCTAGGGAAGGGTAAGAGCGATTTAGCTTTGTCCTATTGGTTTTCTCCCGCGTGGTAGGAACTTCGGACTAGGGGGCCAGAACGGACATGAGAAAAGCCCATCCGACGAGCGATCGCCCCCAATTCCTCGAATTCCTCCGGGGTCCAATATTTTTGCACGGGCAAATGGGCCAGAGAGGGGCGTAGATATTGGCCGATGGTCAAGCGATCGCATCCAACCGTCCTCAAATCGCCCATTGCCTCCACGACCTCAGCTTCAGTTTCTCCATGTCCCAACATCAACCCCGACTTAGTGGGAATGCTGTCGTCTAACTCTTTGACCTTTTCGAGAAGCTGTAGAGAGCGATCGTACTTAGCCCCCCGACGTACTGGCCCTTGCAGTCGCGGTACCGTCTCAATATTATGGTTGAAACAAGCAGGTTTGGCCCTAACCACCATTTCAATTCTTTGGGCTTGTTTTTCTGCTAGGGAAAGAGGGGAGCGATCGGCCCCTACCGCATCTTGACCTCCCCAAAAGTCAGGGGTTAGGACCTCAATTTGAGTATCGGGATTGAGATTTCGGATAGCGGCCATAGTAGCCACAAACCAACCAGCACCTCCATCCCAGAGATCGTCCCGCGCTACAGAAGTTAAGACCGCATAGCGCAAACCTAATAACCGGACGGCCTCAGCTACCTTGGCAGGTTCCTCCTGGTCTAGTGGCTGTGGAGCGCGACCCTTATCCACTTGACAAAAGGCGCAAGATCGGGTACAAGTAGGGCCCATCAGCAGAAAAGTAGCCGTTTTTTGGGCATAGCATTCTCCCCGGTTCGGACAGCGCCCCTCCTCACAGATCGTATGGAGGTTACGCTGCTTGATAATTTTCTGCACGGTAGAAATAGCACTGGCTTTTCCTAAGGAAGGACGGAGCCATTTCGGCATAGCCTCAATTTGGACTCTTAATTGGGCTGGAGCTAGTTTGGTAGATTTTTTTTTACCGATATTAGCAGGCATAAAAGGCGAGTTATTCTACTTTTTTGTCTTTATATCCTAAACTAGATTAATCCAGAGCCTAAAATTAGGTACGTTCCTGGCTGAAGGATAAAAATAGAGATTAGATGAAAATTCATTCCCCAAATTTACTTATAACTGGAGGAGCCAGCCGTGGCAGGTAACAAAATATTAGTTAT
>CALKCV010000076.1 GCA_938083405.1 uncultured Microcoleaceae cyanobacterium
TGACATCTGCATCTTCAAATAAAACTATGGACAACTATGTTGCTACCGTGACTGTTGATGTGGTGACTGAAGAAGAAAAAGAAAAGGGGTATAACCCAGCAAGTGAATCGCCAGTCAATTCAGAAAAAGACAGTCAAAACGGACACCATTCAAAAACTAGCTCCAATAGTGCTACGGAAAATAAAAATACTGAAAATAACGATAATAGTGGCAGCAGTGGCAGCGCGTTAGTACGTTCGGGAGGAAATTTCTCGGAGTTTCTCGCGCCCTTAACCAAAGATACCTTTGTAGGAGTAGTTAAGGACGTAGAAGAGAAACTAAAAACGGTAAATCAAACCCTAACAATGCTGGACAACATACTGGACAGCGAAGGGTTTGATGCCATCCTCAACGAAATGTTGCGCTCGATAACCCTCAAAACAGGGGAACTATTGAATGCAGACAGGACGACAATTTGGCTATTAGATGAAGAAAGAGACCAGCTATGGTCAATTGTCGCGAAAGGAGAGGATGGCAAACCTTTAGAATTAAGAATTCCTATAAGTGCCGGCATAGCAGGTGAAGCAGCCACGCAAAAGAAAGTCGTGAATATTCCATTCGACTTTTACGACGATCCCCGGTCTCATGCTGCTAAAGACATGGACAAAAAGTACCATTACCGGACCTACACGATGCTGGTAATGCCCCTGGAAAATGAAGAAACAGGGGAACTTGTGGCAGTGGTTCAGTTAATTAACAAATTAAAGCCAGAACACAAACAAGGAGAAACCCTAGACGACCAAATCGATGAAGGAGGATTTACAGCAGAAGACGAACAAGTTTTCAGGGAATTTGCTCCGTCGATCAGGTTAATTCTGGAGTCTTCTAAATCTTTCTATGCAGCAACCCAAAGACAAAGGGCAGCAGCAGCGCTGATGAATGCTGTTAGCTCTTTGAGTAAGAGCAGTCTAGACTTAGAAGATACTCTCAAAAACGTCATGGATCAGGCCAAGGAACTGATGGACGCCGACCGCAGCACCCTCTGGCTGATCGATAATGAGAAAAATCAGTTGTGGACGAAAATTCCGATAAACGGCAAGTTAACTGAAATTAGAATTCCCTCGAATGCGGGTTTTGCGGGGATGGTGGCCGAGTCTGGAGAACCGATTTTGATACCCTTTGATGTCTATGACGACGAGCGATCGGAAAAATCCAAAGAAACAGACCAAAAGACCGGTTATCGCACTTGCAGTCTGTTGTGTATGCCAGTGTTTAATGCCGATGATGAATTAATCGGCGTTACTCAGTTAATTAATAAGAAGAAACCAGGAGAATTTGAAGACTACGACCCGGCAAGTTGGCCAGAAGCTCCCGAACAATGGAAGTCAAGTTTCAATCGCAACGATTTGGATTTTATGAAGGCTTTTAACATCCAAGCAGGAGTGGCCTTACAAAATGCCAAGTTGTTCGATACGGTCAAACAAGAGCAGCAAAGACAAAAAGATATCTTGCGCAGTCTAAGTAATGGAGTTATTTCCACCGATCGGCAAGGCAACGTTATTGCTAGCAACGAACGGGCTAGAGACTTGTTGGGCATTGGGGAGACGTCCATATTAGAAGGTAAGCCTCTAGGAGAATTAATCAAGATTAAGGAAGGAGATTTTGCTAAATGGTTCGATGCGGCCATACACCCGACGGAAGAAAAAGACCGCGAGCAGTATTACCCAGACCAAACTTTGCTGCCGAGTCAAGATCGAGAACCTGAAAGCATTAATTTGTCTATTAACTCGATGGCCGATGTGGTAGATCCTACTAAGGTTAACGGGGCTCTGGTGGTGATGGAAGACATTAGCGGTGAAAAACAAGTCAAAAATCTGATGTACCGCTACATGACTCCTGAAGTTGCCGAGCAATTGTTGGCAAGCGGGGATACTGGCCTTGGTGGCAAGCGCAAGCAAGTCTCGGTTCTGTTCAGCGATATTCGCAGCTATACCACCTTGACCGAAAAGCTAACCGCAGAAGAAGTGGTGGGAATGCTCAACGGCTATTTTGAAGAGATGGTAGATGCCGTGTTTAAATACGGGGGCACTCTGGATAAATACATAGGCGATGCTCTCATGGCTGTATTTGGTTCTCCCGCCCCGCTCAAAGATCATCCCTGGTGCGCGATGCAAGCTGCTGTAGAAATGCGCCAGCGATTGCAAATTTTTAACGAAGAGCGCGTGGCCAATAAGAAAGATCCCATAAGTATTGGTATTGGCATCCATTCAGATGAGGTGGTAAGTGGTAATATAGGGTCTAGTAAGCGTATGGAGTTGACTTCAATTGGGGATGGTGTAAACCTGGCTTCTCGCCTAGAAGGGACCAGCAAGCAGTATGGCACGGATCTTGTCATTAGCGAAAATACTTACCGACCTTATAAAGATCGTCTTTGGGTAAGGGAGTTGGATTTGATTACGGTCAAGGGAAAAACCGAACCGGTAAGAATTTACGAGCTGGTTGGCATCCGCAAAGGGCCGATTCGCCAACGTCTTAAGAAAAAACAGCAGGACATTATCGGACACTATCACCAGGGGCGCCAATATTATCTGAGGCCTTCTATTGAAAAGTTGAACGCTGATGCTGTTAAGGAAAGTTTTAAATTGGCAGAAAAGGAGTTTAAAGCGGTTCTGAAAATAGACCCAGAAAATAAGGCGGCTAAATTACACGTCGGTCGGTGTCTGCTTTTTCAAGAAGAGCTGCCCAAACCAGACTGGGATGGAGTGTGGAAGCTCACGGAAAAATAAATGCAACTTCTAGCAATAAAACTATTTTACGGTTCGCAGATCTAAAAAATTAAAAAGCGCTAGTTATGAATGATTCTTTTAATTCCTACTCAGATATTGAGTGGGTGGACCAGGTTAACCAGCTGTTAATTGAGATTGCTAGGGCATCTCTTTCAGATAAGCCCAAGTTGCCTGAAAATATTCATGGAAGGGCTATCCCTTTGGCAAAAGAGGCAAAAAATATTCAAGAAAGGGTTGATACTCAACAACCCCAAAACCCTTTAGGGGGTAATAATTTATACTGGCAGTGCCAGGAACGCGAATGGGTCGAGCAAGTTCGTCAAATTTTGCTGGAATTATCTCGGCTATCTTTGTCAGAAATTCCGAGATTGCCAGCAAATATGGGTCAAAAAGCGCTGTCGTTGGCGCAAACAGCACAGGAAATTAAAAACACGTCGGCACAAAAAAGTTGGTAGTTTTTGGTATTTTAATCCCATACTGTAGGGGGTTTTTATCGAGGAACTTATATTTTTGACTGGCACAACTTTTGAGTTGACCGTATTTAAGGTTTTTCGATATTTTGAGCGTGGAATCAGATAGTCAGCCGGCTAGTTCTTTGGAGTTTGTTAAGACTTTTGTTGTTTCGAAGGGCAAAAAAAGAAAACAAACTCCGATAAATTTTGCTAATATTCTGTCCGGGGCGATCGCTCTAATAACTTTGGTTTCGCCTCTGTTGGCGATCGCTCGCTACTCTCCTAGCCAAGTTAATCTTTGGCGACCTACTAATTACACTTCGCCGAGATAAAATAACCGATATCTAAAAACTTTTTTAGCTTGACTTTTAGTTAAATTTGTGACAATTATAAAGAGAGGATTTCCCTGGAGAATGGTGCTATTAAAGCACCAGTAAATCTCGATGGGAAATCCTCGCGCGTAGTTTTTTAGCTTGGAGAATAATTAGTGGATTTATCAAAGATTCCAGCGCAACCAAAACCGGGAATACTTAATGTCTTAATCGAAATCCCCGCCGGCAGCAAAAATAAGTACGAGTTTGATAAAGATTTAGAAGCTTTTGCTCTCGATCGCGTCCTTTATTCGTCGGTTCAATACCCTTACGATTATGGATTTGTCCCTAATACCCTCGCCGATGATGGAGATCCCCTCGATGGTATGGTATTGATGGACCAGCCGACTTTTCCCGGATGCGTCATCCCAGCCCGCCCTATCGGTATGTTGGAAATGATTGATGGGGGCGATCGCGATGAGAAAATTCTCTGCGTTCCCGATAAAGACCCTCGCTTTGCTGAGGTTAAATCTCTTAAAAATATCGCGCCCCACCGATTGGATGAAATTGCGGAATTTTTCAGAAGTTACAAGAATTTGGAAAAGAAAGTAACGGAAATTCTCGGCTGGCAGGATATCGATAAGGTGATGCCTCTGGTAGAAGAATGCATTAAAGCCGCTAAGTAGCCGTAGTGACAGTAGTAATCGCAAAGCGCGAGTACTACGAACCCGGTGGCGATCGCTTAAGAGTCAATTC
>CALKCV010000077.1 GCA_938083405.1 uncultured Microcoleaceae cyanobacterium
GAAGTACAAGGCACCCCAAAATTTTGATGATACAAACCGCATAACTGCTCTCCCACTAACTTAGTAATGCCATAAGGAGAAACCGGTTGGGCACAAATTGACTCGGGAGTGGGGAAAGTTTCTGCATTGCCATAAATAGAAGAAGAAGAAGCATAAACAAACCTTTTAAGTTGCGGAAAATCCTTAGCTGCCTCCAATAAAATTTGAGTAGCATTAATATTGCGTTCGGTGTAATGGCGAAAACTTTCACCCCAACTGGCACGCACTCCTGCTTGGGCTGCCTGATGATAAACTACATCCACATCTACTAACAGTTTCGACCAATCCAAAGATTGAATATCGCCCTCTATTAATTTAAAATTGGGATTGGTTTGCAACGAAGAAATATTCTGGCGTTTTAGAGCGGGATCGTAATAATCGTTAAATTGGTCTATGCCTATTACTTTTTCCCCTCGCTGCAAGAGGGCTTCTCCTAGATGAGAACCGATAAATCCTGCCGCGCCGGTTACTATGATTTGACTCATTTTTATCAACTTTTAATAATTTGGTAATTGTATTTTTTAAGAATCACCCTTGCTTTGTCTTTTTGAGCTTGACGGAATATTTTCTCTTAATTGCAGAGATTCTAAATCTTGCTTTTGCAAGCCGCCGCGTTCCATTTTATCTAAAATATTACTCAGTTGGAACCAAACTAATAAGGCGGTGCCTACAGTTAATGGAAAGGAGAAACCGTAGGCGAACTTTTTGCTAAAACTAAATACTTCCAAACATGAGGATAAAAATATACAAGCACCTAGAGCAATTCCCGCGTAAGGAATTGGCAATGGCTTGCGCATTATAGCAACATTATAAGTTGATTTATTGACAGACCAATCTTTAACTATTTGTTTGATTAAGTTTGCTAAAGCGATGCCGCTGGTTAGGCTAATTAATAAACCCGCAATTAATAATAAATATGGAGGTTGAGGCTGATAATACACAATACTGTCTGTTGTTAGTTGTTATTTTTAAGCCTTTGGTATCTCAGAAACCCGGTTTTTTCAAAAAACCGGGTTTCTTAGCTTGCTGGCTTTATTTTGTTTCGCTAAAAGCAGTTATGGGCACTACCGAAGGTAAAATAGCTGCCGCTCTTTCAGTGGAAAATTCTGTTAGCGCTCCCAAGGCAGCACTAAACAAACGACCTGGTTTTAAGTCTGGTTGAATCAACTTCCAGAGACTTCTTACTTCATCGGTATGAAGGCGATCGTCTTCAATTAAAGCTAACAATAATTGCCGCCTGAAAAAAGCACCTTCTTCGCTCAACAAAAATTGTAAGCCCAATTGGGCGGTAGGGAATATATCGAACTGGCGATCGCTTCTAGCAATAGAAATCATATTCTCCAACCGCTGCCACTGGAACTTTCCATCCTTAAATAACACCTCAATCAAACGACGGCGCAAAGCCGGAGATTCCCCGTTCAAAAGACGCTTGGCTACATAAGGATAAGCTACTTCAACTATTTTAAAATCTGGATTTAAACTCAAAGCCAAACCCTCTTCCGTCACCAAAGAACGGATAATCAAAGCAAACTTAGCAGGTACCCGAAAAGGGTAATCGTACATCAATTCGCTGAACTTGTCAGTAATCGTTTTAAAGTTAAAATCCCCAACCTTTTGTCCGATAATATCCCCAAAAACCGTTTCCAAAGCAGGTATTATCGGCCTGATGTCTGTATCTGGAGTCAAAAAGCCTAGCTTAACAAAGTCTGCCGCCAACTCCACATAATCTTTATTAATCAGATGAACCACAGAATCCACCAAAGTTTCCTTCGTTAATTCGTCTAGCTGGTCCATCATGCCAAAATCTATGTAGGCCATGCGTCCGTCGGGCATAGCAAATAGGTTGCCTGGATGAGGGTCGGCGTGGAAAAACCCAAACTCTAGCAACTGCCGCAAACCGCTAGTTACCCCGACAGTAATTAAAGAATCAGTATCCAAACCAGCAGCTTTGATGCTTTCGGTATCGTTTAGTTTATAACCGTTAATCCATTCGAGAGTTAGGACGCAAGTGCTGGTGTAACGCCAGTAGATACTGGGGATTTTCACCGAAGGATCCTCGGCAAAGTTAGCGCCAAATTTTTCGGCGTTGCGCCCTTCATTGAGATAGTCGATTTCTTCAAATAGCTTAATGCCAAACTCATCCACTATTAGGGTGAGGTCGTGGCCTAAATTTAAGGGCAGCCAAGGTGCCATCCAGCTAGCTGCCCAACGCATTAAATATAGATCGAGACTCAGAATTGGTAGCAAATTGGGTCTTTGGACTTTGACTGCTACTTCTTCGCCGCTGCGCAGGCGGGCATGATAGACTTGGGCCAAACTAGCCGCTGCGATTGGTTTTGGAGAAATTTCGCTGAAGAGCTCGTCTATGTCGCGCTCTAATTCTCTTTTAATAATGGCGAGGGCCTGTTGATTGTTGAATGGTGGCAACCGATCTTGAAGCTTGATTAGTTCTTCTAGGAAGTCTTTGCGAATTAAGTCTGGTCTGGTGGAGAGTGCTTGACCTACTTTGATATAAGTCGGCCCCAGGCGAGTTATGATTTCTCGCAGTTGGGTGGCTCTTTGTGGGGTGTGTTCGATTTCTGGATGCCGCCACCTATCCCAGAGCAAACCGATGATAAAGCCGCCGAAATACCAGATTACTGTTATGGTTCGCCAGATTCCTAGCCAGGGGCGATAGCGGTAATATTTAGCGATCGCTTCTGGATCGTAATTTCGCCTTGCTGAACTCGATTGATTTATACCCACTCGTTTTGTTTTCCTCTTAAATTTTGTTTTTAACGATCGCACCTTCGTTTAACGGCAGGGGACAATTCCTAATTTTCTTCCTATCTGCCTCTATCT
>CALKCV010000078.1 GCA_938083405.1 uncultured Microcoleaceae cyanobacterium
GCCTGTTATCCGAAACCTTGGTAGAACAGGCGTCTCGCCTGTTATCCGAAACCTTGGTAGGCGTCTCGCCTGTTATCCGAAACTGGTAGTAATCGCTTTAGCGATAGAAAATAAGCTATCTCAATCGCGGAGCGCGATTACTACGAACGGACCATCTCAATCGCGGAGCGCGATTACTACGAAGAGCTTTCTTAATTATTTTAACGATTAACGAACCATAAACCGACTGGGAGAAAACTGCCCCAGCATCTCCTCATCTTCTCCTGCCAAATAATTAGCAAAGCGTTTCGCTAAAGGCGGCGCCAACACCAAAGCGCTAGTAAACCCAGAAAAAATCTGCACCCCTTCTAGAGAAGGAATAGCACCAATTAACGGCAAAGCGTCGTTACTAAACGCCACCAAACAACGATGCCAAGTCGCGGGGAGATTTGCCAGTGGAGGTAAAATTTTCCCGATCGCCCCTCGTATCGCCGCCTCGCTTTCTTTGGCATCCACTTCGGCGCGAGGGTTGGTTAAAGTTCGCGAAATTTGACCGAGCCTGATGCTTTTATCCGAAAACTGAATCGCCCCGGCATCCAGGACCGGCGGTGCTATAACCCGATCCTCCTCGTCCCAGAGGCGATCGCGATCGCCCAGACTAGCCGCAGTTTCAGTTTGGGCCCGTTGCTGTAGTGCCGACATTACTAAAGTTCTCAATTTCACCTCCACTGGCGGAGTTTCCAAAATCTCCGCATGGGTGAAATAAACGGGAACCGAAAGACCGACAGATTTTAGCAAACCGCGCGAAAAGCCCCCGGCACAAATAATCGTATTTGCGGCGGGATAAGTGGTGGTGCTATCCGAAACTCCGACGACGCGATCGCCCTGTCTGACTAATTCCGTAACTTTAACATATTCGATCGTGCCGCCGTTACGGACGAAAGCTTCGCAATAACCGCGAACCGTAGCTTCTGGGGAAACGTGACCGTGACGAACGCTCAACGCACCGACGATCGCTTCTGTATTTAGCAGCGGTTCGAGTTCCTTTGCCGCTTGTTTGATTAAAAAAGTAGGAGGGATGCCAAAGAAAGAGCAACTGGCGGCTGCTCGATCTGGGTCGTCCCCGGCGGCGATGGGTAAGAGCAAATCTATTTCCCGAAACTGAGTATTTGTGTCTAACTCCGAAGATAGATTCCGGTGGCGCTCGACTCCTTCTTGGAACAGTTGATGGGTTAGTGCCGTCGTCCCGCTCCAGAAGGAGAAAGACACGCCGCCGTAACTAAAGCGGGTAGCATTTTGCTTCCTTGGGTCTTGCTCTAATAGAAGTACGCTAAAACCTTTTAGTGCCAATTCGTAACTCAGGGCAGCGCCAGTAATGCCCGCGCCGACTATTATCCAATCGTAAATTTTCATTAGGGATTTTTGCTAAACTTCTAGTATAATAAGATATTTGACCACAAAAAGTAAATCGTTTTATTTCTAATTGGATGGTTAATTGATGAAAATGCTAAAAGAAAAGAGACTAATTAAAAGAGCGATCGCCTTATGCGCTCCCATCTGGTTGGGAGTAGCGATCGCTTATCTCTTGCCCGGCGCGGCCCAGTTGCCCCGTTTTGAAGAACCGCGATCGCCAGCCCCCAAACCAACCCCCCAACCCGCGCCCCAACCGGTCGCCCGACCCCCCGCACAGCCAAAGCCGCCCCAACCAGTCTCGCCGCCGCCGGATGCCGTTCCCATACAAGTGCCGTCGCCCCAACCAGTCTCGCCGCCGACAACAAAACCACCGACACCGATGCCACCAGCACCGCCGCCGCCCCTAGTGACAGATACAAACTCCCCCTGACCGGAGCAGCGACAACAGGCAATAGCCACCCTCGCTCCAGTCAATGGTAAGGTTAGCGTCAAATTAATCAACAGAACTTTAGCAACTATAAGTTATGAAATAATTGGCGATACCACCCTAAGAACTCTGCCGGGTAAATCGGAAGTAACTTTACGGGGATTAATAACACCGGCAAACGTTTCTTTTCGCCGCAACGATAACGGCTTTTTGTTAGTAGCAGCAACCGTTAACGAAGAAGGAATTTTGGAGTTAAGCATGACAGAAACTAACGTTTTCGATTTAGATAGAACCACCTTATCAATTGAAAGAAACGGCAGCGCGTTTTTGAATTAAAGGGAAGTCCAAATAAATAATTAGCAAGAAGGAAATATTAACCAAAAGCGATCGGGTGTCAAGACGTTCTTCGCCCGCCAGAAACCCGGTTTTTTGAAAAAACCGGGTTTCTTAAACCTCGATGCAGGCGTTGGTATTGTTAATGTTATGCTAAACTACAAAATCAAACATTACTAAATACTTATAAACCAATCCATGCCGAATCATTCCTACAGCCCTCCTGCCTTCCTCAAAAACGGTACCGCCATGACCGTCTATGCAGCCCTTCGGATGCCAAAATCTTGGGAAAAAACCATCGCCGTCCCAGAACCTTCTTACCAAGAAACAACATTTACCGGCATCAACGACGTGCCGATATTTGGGTTGGTTGCCATTCCAGAAAAGCCTCGCGGTACAATTGTCGCGACCTACGGCATTACCGGCACTTTAGAAAATCAATTCTATTTGAAACTCCTGGGGCGCAAAGCATATTCCCTGGGTTATGCAGTAGTCTTCTTTGACTGGCGGGCTCACGGGAAGACTGCTTTATTATCTCCGACTTTAACCTCCGACGGCATATACGAAGGCGACGATTTTGTTTGCATCGCAGCCAAGGCAAAGACCATGGGTTGCCCCCCTAATTTCTGGTTTGCGGCATTTTCCCTCGGCGGCCAACTCGCACTTTGGGCGGGAAAATCCGCCCTATCTCTTCCCCAACCAGCTCTGGAAATGGGTTTGGAAGAAAAGGATATTGGTGGAGTAGCGGTAATTTGCCCCAGTTTGGAATCTAACAGGTCTCTTAATTATTTGGAACGTCACCCTATCGGTCGGCATTTGGAAAGGGGGATCGCCAAAAATTTGAAAACCTTAGCTTACGAACTCTATAACGCTCATCCAGGAGAATTCGATTTAGAAGCGATCGAGCGCGCCAACAGCATCCGAGGTTTCGATCGCGAACTTGTCATCCCTCGTTTGGGTTTCCCCTCAGTGGAAGCGTATTACGAAGCCACCAGTCCGCTCTATTTTTTACCTCATCTGCAAAAGCCAACTTTGATTATTTATGCCGAAGACGATCCCCTCTTCGACCCGACTATAGTACCGGAGTTAAAAGCTATTTGTCAGGATAATCAGGCGATCGATTTGCTCTCGACTCGTTACGGCGGCCACGTCGGTCATATTAGTAGCAAACGGTGTCAGCGAGAGGCAAAAGACCCAGATATTTGGTGGGCTTTGAATCGGATATTGGAGTGGATAGAGCGCCAGTAAGTAATTAATAATTAATAATTAACAATTACTTACTTTTGCAATGGGAAGCAAAAGTGTTAAATTTTGTAACGCCACGCAAAAAAGTCAGAACATCCAGTAAACTAATGACCAAAGGCAAGATTCTGCCTACAAACTGTTTTGATCCCGAACGCTGGGTTTTGGCAAAAACAACCTCCAAAGCCCCCTCTAGGGAAAACTCAAACTAATGTATAGGAGGCTACATAGTTGTGAAACAGGAAAAATTTGACTCATTAGTTAAAAAGCTAGAAACCTACGCTCGGAAAAATCCCAAAACATATCAAATGCGGGTAGGAATGCTAGCATTTTTAGGTTATTGCTATATATTGTTGGTAGTAGCTTTAATTATCGCCTTGGTAGGATTCTTAATTTTCATAACCTTCCAAACTGGTAGAATTAACGGTAGGATGATTCAACTCATCATATTTCTGATAATACCAATCGCTGTAATTCTGCGTTCTCTCTGGGTTAGTTTACCGCCACCGACCGGCTTGCAACTAGAGCGAAAACAAGTACCCCGACTATTTGCATTGCTAGACGAACTAAGCAAAGCCTTGCAAGTTCCTCGCTTTCATCGGGTTTTGTTAACCGCCGAATTCAACGCAGGCGTCGTCCAGATTCCCCGCTGGGGGCTTTTCGGCGGGCAGCAAAACTACCTGCTTTTAGGATTGCCCCTAATGCAGGCACTTTCTCCCGAAGAGTTTCGGGCTGTCATCGCTCACGAACTGGGGCATATTTCGGGAAACCACAGTCGCTTTGCCGCATGGATTTATCGGCAACGTGAAACTTGGATGCGGATACTGTATCAATTCCAACAAAGCCAACATGAATTTGGAACTTTTATCTTTGAAACATTCTTGAATTGGTACGCACCCTTTTTTCAAGCCTATTCCTTTGTGTTAGCGCGAGCCAACGAATACGAAGCCGATCGCTGTGCCAAGGAGCTAGCAGGGAAGGAAGATACCGCCAGAGCCTTGATGGCCATTGCACTCAAAAGTCAACGAGTATCCCAATATTGGTCCGATGTGAACCTCCTAGCTAACAGCCAACCAGAACCGCCAAAAAGTCCGTTTCAAGGCATGGCCAAGGCGCTGACTGCTACTGTGGAACCGGAAAAGGAAAAAAAATGGTTAAAGCTAGCATTAGCCGAAAAAACCAACAATCAAGACACCCATCCTTGTTTGAGGGATCGCCTCAAGGCCTTAAACTATTCTGCCAAAAAACTCTCCCCTGCAGCAGTGCGATCGCGAACGGCAGCAGAAGAATTTTTAGGGAAAGCTTTAGGGGAATTAACAGAAACTCTGGATGGAGAATGGCGAACAGGGGTTAATTTTAAGTGGCGCGAGCGTTATACTTACGTCAAACAGGCCCGGGAGTCTCTCGAAGCTTTAGAGCAAAAAGCAACTTCTGAAACTTTGAGCCAAGAAGAAGCTTGGGAAAGGGCCCGATGTACCCTGGAATTAAAGGGCGATCGCCAAGCGGAACCTTTGTTAGAAGCGGTTCTGGAAAAAGACCCCGATTTCGTCAATGCTAATTTTGAATTGGGGAGAATTCTGATACAAAAAGAAGACGAACGAGGTATCGAATATCTCGAAAAGGCAATGGCAAAGGAAGCAAATATATTTTTGCCTGGATGTCAATTAATTTATAATTTCTTAAAGCAACAAGAACGGCAACAGGAAGCAGAAGCATATCGTCAGCGAGCCGGAAAGCACCAGGAGTTATTGTTGCTTGCCCGTCAAGAGCGAGCTTCTTTTGGTAAAGAAGACCAATTTAAACCCCACCAACTGCCAGTAGAAGCAGAGGTGGAGCTTAAAGAACAATTCGCTAAATATTCAGAAGTTGAAGAAGTTTATCTGGTACAAAAAGTAGTGCAATATTTGCCAGAAAAACCCTTTTATATTCTGGGAGTAAAGCGACGTCAATTTCTTTCTAT
>CALKCV010000079.1 GCA_938083405.1 uncultured Microcoleaceae cyanobacterium
ATAGAAGTTCCAGAAGATCTGTTTCAAGAAGGGCAAATTGTGGATGCCCCAGCCCTAGCAGAATTAATAGAAGCCCTAGTAGAGGATAACAACATTAAAGCCAAACAAGTAGCCACAGCAATTCCAGGCAGAGAAGCAGTAACCCGCGTAATACCCGTTCCTACAGAACTAAAGGAGACAGAATTACAAGATTACATGAATCAAGAAGCGGGACTTTACTTACCCTACCCCAGAGAAGAAGCTGACGTAGATTATCAAAAATTGGGCACAATTTTCGACCCAGCCGACGATTTAGAAAAAGTGCAAGTAGCATTAGTCGCTACCCGCAAAGAAGTTACGGATACTTATATAGAAGTTTTTTCCCAAGCGGGATTAGTAATTGACGTCTTGGAGGTCAGTAATTTTTCGCTGATCCGAAGCGTTAAAAACATACTTCAGCAATATGGCCCGCAAGAAGCCATAGTAATTGCAGATGTAGAATTCGACAGCACCGAATTGGCTATTGTAGTAGATGGGATACCTCAGTTCAACCGCACTATTCCCATCGGAACTTACCAAATGCAAAGCGCTCTAAACGAGGCCATGAACTTGCCGCCGACGAGAGACACTACGGAAGTACTGGGCATGACAGTTCCAGTATTGGATACAATGGGGGCAGGAAGCAGCGATCCGAATCCGGGGACTAATGCCCTGCTAAAAGTATTGGCAGAATTGGGGGACGAACTGCGGCGATCGATTGACTTCTATCTCAATCAGTTTGAAGATCTGGAGGTGGCACAATTATTAATAGCCGGTCCCGGTTCTGCCATCGGACAAATAGATGACTTTTTCATGCAGCGCTTGAGTTTGCCAGCTACTAAAGTAGATCCCATAGAAGAACTTGGCATAGAAATAGAAACAGAAATGGAACTCCTACCAGAGCAACGCTCTGGTTTGGGAATAGTTTTAGGTTTAGCACTAAGGGAGGTTTAACTAAATGTACGGCCTAGATATTAATTTTCTCAAAGATCGCCCCGAATATAAAAAAGACGTACCAAAACCAAAACCCAAAGCAGGGCCAGCCATCCAAGACCCCAAACCGATCTTTATAGGGGTAGGGTCCGCATTGGCGCTTAACTGCGTAGTATTTGGTGCCCTTTTATATCTCGGTAATGTCAATAGTAATTTGGAGGAAGACCTAGCAGAAAAGAACGCAGAATTGAGCAAATTAAATGCTGAGGTCAAAGACATTGAAGCTATCAAAACTAAAGCTAAGACATTTGAAGAAGAAGCCGATGCTTTGGCAACAGTTTTTAACGATATTAAACCCTGGTCCGCTCTATTAGGAGAGTTGGGGTCGCTAATGCCTTCAGGGGTGAAGGTCGCTCGCATAGAACAAAAAGAACAAAAAGGAGCGGCCCCACCACCACCGGCGGCGGGGCAAGAAGCACCACCCCCTCCAAAAGCAACAACGATTTTATCCCTATCCGGTATTGCCAACTCTTATGGAGAAGTTAACGACTTTCTATTACTCCTAGACCGCTCTCCTTTCTTCGAGGAAGGACAAACTAAGTTGCTCAGTGCGACAAAAAAAGCAAACCCCGCAAGATTGGAATTAAAATCTTCTCAGTCGGGACTAGCACCGCAGTTACCAGAACTGCCCCAGGTGGTGGAATATAGAATAGAAACAAGTTTAAATTCTCGCGGTGCTTCCGATCTATTGCCACAACTAAAAGAACGAGGGGCCATAGGATTGGTGGATAGAATAGAAACACTTAAAGAAAAAGGAGTAATTTAAAAATGGTAGTCGCAAATGAGTGGGATCCAGAATTAGAAGAAGAAGAAGAGGGCGAAGAATCTGGTTTTAAGAAATTACTAAAAGACCCAAAAATTATAGGGATAGGTGTGGGAGTTCTCGGTGCGGCCTTAGCCGGGTGGGTGGTTTATAGTTCGATTATGCCAGCAGTGGAGAAAGGAAAAACTCTAAATACAGAACTAGAGGCGGCAAAGGCTAAAATCGTAGAACAGAAAAGACAAATTAAGGAACGCCCAAAAGCAGAGGCGGCTTTAGTAGAAGCTCAAGAAAATAGAGATGATGTTACTCGTCTCTTTGCGAGCGATCGCACGATGGAAACTTTGCTGTACGATATCAACAAACTCGTCGATACTATTAATTCTGGCATTACCGATGAGGAGAAAATGGCCAAAATGACCAGGTTCAATCCCGAAATTTCTAAAGACGGTAATTATGTCGTCAACGATGGTTCTTTGGGCTCTCTGGTAAATGGCAAGCTCAAACGTCGAGAGTTTAAGGTCGAGTTTGAAGGAAGTTACCCCCAAACTAGAGCCTTTACCATCGCCCTAGAAAGAATGCAGCCCTTGTTGGTAGTAAAAAACTTGAGAACTCAGTTAGAGCAACAAGGAGAAACTCTAGAGGTGGAATGGAAAGAAGGTAAATTTATCCCCATAGATGTCTCAGAAAACAGGCTGAGAACTTCTTTCGATCTGCACGCTTTACTTGCTTTAAGCGAGCAAGAGTCTCTCGGAGCAGAGGAAAAGGCAGAAGAAGAGAAGAAGTAACAAAAAATTAATAATTAACAATGCTGTTAATTATTAATTATTAATTATTAATTGTTAATTGCGAGGAGCGAGCGTGAAAGATTATTTAAGAAATTGTGGAGCGGCGATCGCGGGGGCGGCATTAGTGGCCATAGCCCCCACGCCAGCAAATGCCACGGACATCACCAACGTGCAAATAAGTGAAGTGGAAGGAGGAATAAATATTCTCCTAGACACCAGTAACGGCGATCGCCCGGAAGTATTTGCGGTCAGCCGGGGTAACTCCTACGTTGCAGACATCATTAACGCCCAACTCACCCTGGCAGGGGGCAACAATTTCCGAGAGGAGAGCCCCGCCCCCGGCATCGCTTATGTAGAAATAATGCAAATCGATGCCAATAGCGTCCGGGTAGTCATCGCCGGGGTCGAAGGCCCGCCCCAAGGCCGCATCATCCAAGGTGCGGGAACAGGCATCATCCTCAGCGCCGCCCCGGGAGGAGGGGTCGCACAAATACCCGTCGAACCAGCCCCCACACCAGGGCCGCCGCCAAGGGAAGTAACCCAACTGCCAGCCGAAATACCCCCCGGGATGCCCGAGTCTAACGGCTCCCCAGATGTATTGTTGCCAGACCAGGGGTTGCGAAGTAACGACTCCGGTAGCTTCCCCGGACAAAGGCCTGGGGCCAACGTCCCTCCGTTCCAGCCCCGAGCGGTGGCTCCCCCAGTAGGAGATATCGCCATATCCAACATCAATCCCGGGGTAGAAGTTATCAATCTAAACACCGGCGAAAGAATTCCCCGCTTAGTATTGCGCGAAGCTCCAGTGCGAGACGTACTGGCACTCTTAGCCAGAGCAGCCGGACTTAACATCGCCTACGCCGCAGGAGAAGAAGGGGGCGAAGACGGTATCAAGATATCCTTAGATATAGAAGACGAATCGGTTCAAGATGTCTTTAACTACGTTCTGCGCTTGAGCGCACTGCAAGCTAACCGAGTCGGCAATACGATTTTTGTCGGTGCGGACCTGCCCAAAGAAGCAAGAAACGTAATGGTCCGTACCTTCCGGCTCAACCAAATTAGCGCCAGGGCAGCAGCCGGCTTCTTAGCTTCCATGGGAGCAGAAAGCGCCACAACAGTTACCAGACAGGTAACAGAAGTTTCCAGCGTTAATATCCCGGGAAGCAACCAAGCAATTACCAACACTCAAACCGTAGAAAGAACCCAGTTTGATACCCTCCGCTACGAACCCCAAGACTCCCCTGCCTTATTGCGAGGGATGCAAGTAGTCGTAGATACCAGGCTCAACAGCGTAACTTTGGTCGGCCCCCCGAATATGGTAGAAATAGCTGCTTCCCAACTGGTACAGCTAGATCTGCGCAGACGGCAAGTGGCAGTTAATGTCAAAATTGTTGATATTAATTTGTCGTCACAAGATAACTTTAATAGCAGTTTCTCCTTCGGCATTAACGACACCTTCTTCGTTAACGACAACGGTGCGGCAAGCCTTAATTTTGGCAACCTTCAACCGCCAAGACAAGCCGATTTGGAAGGCAGTTTTCCCCTTTCGAGGCCGATTCGGGTAAACCCTCTGGGAGGAGAGCCTCGCTTCGATCCAGATGCTCCGGCTCTGGAAGTTCCCTTCACAGGTTTGCCGGGTATTAACGGCGGTAGAGGCAGTTTTATCAGGCCCGTAGCTCCAGTAACCGACGACCCAACTGCAATTGGTATTGAAGACTTTGAACCAACAGACTTAAGCACTTTCGACCGCGAAGATCCTCTAGCCACTACTTTTGGAGATATAACTGTTAGTCTTTTCCCTACCATCCTCTATCCCCAGCGACTCCTTGCTCAATTGCAAGCACAAATTGTCAGCGGCAACGGTAAGATTCTGACGGATCCGACTCTGGTGGTTCAAGAAGGAGAAACTGCTACGGTCAATTTAACTGAGGATGTAGTAGGCAACATCACTTCTCAAACAACCACAGGCGATAATCCCATCATTACAACGACAGCGGAGATCGAACAGGCAGGATTGGAACTGGGGGTTAACGTACTAAGGATTGACGATAACGGTTTTATTACTTTAACCATCAGTCCGAGGGTAACTTCCATCGCAGGGCAGCAAAGCTTTGATAACAACGTCATCGCTTTACTGCAAGAGCGCTCTTTTAACTCTGGCAATATCCGCCTGCGGGACGGTCAAACTTTAATTGTTTCGGGCATTATTCAGGAGCAAGAAAGGACGGAGGTAAGGAAAATCCCGATTTTGGGAGATTTGCCTATAATTGGTTCGCTCTTTAGAAGCACTGACAAAGACAGCGAGCGCGCGGAAGTGGTTGTCCTGGTCACTCCGCAGATTATGGACGATAGCGATCGCTCTAACTGGGGCTATCAATACAACCCGAGCCCGGATGCCATGCAAATGCTCGATCGAGGTCAGCCCATCCGCAGAAGATAGAGTTTGTAGCGATAATCGCTACAGCGATAGAAGAGGGCCATTGGAAATCGCTAAAGCGATTACTACCTACGGGTTAGAAGAGGGCCATTGGAAATCGCTAAAGCGATTACTACCTACGGGTTTAGCCCCTCTGCCCGGTTGCAGGGGGGCTTTTTCTGGCCAAACAGAGCGGAAAACTTAAAAAAGTCTGGAAATCTACAGAAAATCGAGGTTTCAAACCCCAAGATTGCTTAAACAAAGATTAGAATAATGCAGTGAAAACTCGATTCAGTGGGATTTTCAGCCAACCCACCTTAAAAGTCCCCTCAACTACTAATCGGGCCTCTTCCGAGAAAAAGGACTAAATCGAGCAAATAAGCGATCGAATTACCCGGCTAACAGGTAACAATAGACAAGGCTAAATAACTCAACTCTGTCCGTTGGACCCTGGAGATTCTTTCGCTGAAACCCGTTTAACCTAAAATTAAAATCGACCCAAAGGAGTATCAAATGAATAAAGGCGAATTAATTGACGAAATCGCAAGAAAAGCTGACGTCACCAAAAAACAGGCAGATTCAGTCCTAAGCGCCGCCCTGGAAGCAATCATGGAAGCAGTGGCCAATGGCGATAAAGTTACCCTGGTGGGTTTCGGTTCTTTCGAGTCTCGCGATCGCAAAGCCCGCGAGGGCCGCAACCCCAAAACTGGCGACACCATGCTAATACCAGAAACCACGGTACCCGCCTTTTCTGCGGGTAAATCTTTCAAAGAGCTAGTAGCTGGTAAATAACGAGGAGCAAACAAAACCTTGAGCAGACCGATACATGGCGGAAATTTAGCTTGGGCGGCAGCAGTGGCAAGTTGCTCTACTGCTGACTTGCTTGATTTTTCCGCCAGTATTAACCCTCTGGGGCCGCCTTCATCGGCTCTTGATGCGATTCAAAGTGCTATTAGTCAGTTAAGCGCTTACCCAAACCCGGACTATCGGCAACTGAGGGAAGCTCTCTGTCGGGCAAACCATTTGCCGAGTCCGGACTGGGTCTTGCCTGGCAACGGCGCTGCGGAATTATTAACTTGGGCAGCCCTAGAACTATCAAAGCTGGAAGCAACTTATCTGGTTG
>CALKCV010000080.1 GCA_938083405.1 uncultured Microcoleaceae cyanobacterium
CGCGATTTATCTATATGAATCGCGCTTTGCGATTACTACGAATTAGATTTAGAGACCAAAACACTACTTGCGCTCCACTACCATTTATTGTAGTGGAGCAGGCTGAAAAATAAATTGTCAAGTTTTTGTATTTATTTTTAACGACTGGATATCTTGAGTAATTATACCGCGACAAAAGTCGTTAAATCTGAGGAGGAGGACGAGCATCGGGCATGGATGGGAAAGGGTTTTGAAGGCGGCGGCATCTAATATTTGTAAAAAGACTCGGAAAGAGAAGATTGAGGCAACAGCACGATCGCTGCGGCAAGTATCAACCGATCTCCCTAATTTTCCGTCTATATTGAGAGCCATACTTCCTTAGAGAGGACTTTAACGGTGGACATCGGACGTCAATACCTTAGCTACCTCGCTGCTATAGCGATTACCCTATCGCCTTTAGGCATCGTTTGGGGAACTTCAGCTTTAGCACAGACAAGGCCCAACCCTGATAACGATCGAGAAATTACGGACTCAAAAACAAAAGCAGACCAGCTTTTTCAAACTGGCCTGGAACAATTTAGAACGGGACAGTTTGAAGCTGCCCTGGAAACTTACAAACAAGTTCTCGCTATCCGCCGAGAATTGGACGATAAGGCGGGTATTGCTCAAACTCTGAATAATATGGGGGATGTTTATAGCGATCGCGCTCAATATTCCCAAGCTTTAGATGTTTTGCAGCAAGCCTTGGCCCTCAACCGCGAATTGAGCGACAGCGCGGGGACATCAGAAACTCTCAATCTGATCGGCTTTGTTTATCGCCGCCAGAAAAAATACTCCGAGGCCCTTGAATTGCACGAAGAAGCTTTACAACAGGCCCAAACTTCGGGCGATCGCCGCTTCGTCGGCGAGTCTCTCCACAATCTCGGTGCAGTTTATACCAGCCAAGGCCAATTCGACCGGGCCCTAGATTTCTACGACCGGGCCATGGCTATCCGCGAAGAAGTGGGCGATGGCAGGGATATTGGCCGCACTCTCAATAACATGGGGGCTGTATATTTTAATCTGGGCAACTACGATCGAGCCCTAGAAATCTATCAAGAAGCTCTAGCTATTCGTAAAGAAATAGGCGATCGGGCGGGGGTAGCTAGATTGCTCAATAATATCGCTTTTCTCTATCGCCAAAAAGGCGACAATTCCCAAGCTTTAAAGTTTTTTGAAGAAGCAATCTCTACTTTAGAAAACATTGCCGACAATCAAAGCTTAGGACGCATTTATAACGTCATAGCCGAGCTCTATCGAGAACAAACACAACCGGCGAAAGCTTTAGAAGCTTACGAAAAAGCCTTCCAAGCCGCCTTAAAAGCGGAAGACAAAACCGGCCAAATAAGCGCCTTAGATTATCTGGCAGATGCCTATTATCAAGGTGGCGATTTGCTCAAAGCTAAGGATGCTTTCGAACGCGCTTTAGCGATTTACCAGGAATTAGAAGACCGCCCCGCAGAAGGAAAAATTCTCAGCGGTTTGGGTAAAGTTTATGCCCTTCTCGGAGACCAAGAAAAAGCCCGAGAATTTTTGCTCCAAGCATTATCTATCAACCGAGAAGACACTGACGCGACGGTGCTGGCTTCTACCCTTAATAACTTGGGGGTGGTTTACTACAGTTTTGGCGAATATTCTATAGCCTTAAATTACTACAAACAAGCCCTCGGCAAATTGCAAGGTTTGGACGATGATGCCGCTGTTGCTGTGGCTTATAAGGGTATGGGAGATGGTTTATATCGATTGAGGCAGTATCCTCTAGCTTTAGAAAATTACGAGTTGGCTTGGGCAAGCTTTAAAGAATTAAAAGATAGCCAGAGTTTGGGGACTCTATATACCAACATGGCTGAGGTTTTAGAAAGCTCAGAAAGGACAAATTTAGCTATAGCTTTCTACAAACAAGCTCTTAACCTCCGGCAAGAAATTGCTGGTCCTATAAATGAGACCAAAACAGAAGAAAATGCCAGGATTAATCGCAGTTTGGCGGGTTTATTATTGGAAGCAGACCGCCTTGCAGAAGCGCAGGAGGTTTTAGAATCGATAAAAATCCAAGAAATAGAAGGTTATCTGGGAACTGTTAAAGCTAATAACGAAGATGCTGTAGCTTCGCTTCAATTGCTGCCGGCTGAAGCACAAATATTTGAAGGGGATACTACTAAAAACCTTTTGAATTTAGAGCTGGAAGAAAACGATCTAAAAGCAACTAACTTGGAAGCTTTTAACAATTTTCAAGAGAAACTACAGCGGTTGCCGGGGAGCGTTGTGCTGTATCCTTTGATTTTAGAGGATAGGTTGGAGTTGGTATTATTTACAGCCAACGGTACGGCAGTTCGTAAAAGCGTTGAGGTGACGGAAGAGGAATTAAAAAGAGCGATCGCTAATTTCCGTTTAGTAGTTGCCAGCCGGGTAGGCGATGTGGAACGACCGGCAGAAGAACTTTATAATTGGCTGATTAAACCGATAGAAAACGAATTGCGAGACGAAGATGCAGAAACGATTATTTATCTGCCGGATAGCCAATTGCGCTACATTCCTTTAGGGGCGCTTTATGATGGGGAACGATGGCTGGTGGAGCGGTTTAATATTAATAATATTGCGACCGCAAGTTTGAGCGAATTTGATGCTAAAAGTAAAGCATCGCCGCGAGTTTTGGCAGCGGGTTTGACGCAAGGGGATTATAATTTCAAAATAGGCGATCGAGAAGTATCTTTAATCGCTACTACGGTCGAATTAGTGGAAAATTTGGCAGAAATAATTCCAGGAACAAACACCCTTTTAGATGAAGAATTTACTCCCGAAGGGATGGTTAATAATCTCAGCGATCGCAACATTCTCCATTTAGATACTCCAGTAGCATTAGTAATGGGAGAAGAGGGCAAAGGCAAGGCAGAAGATTCTTTTATTTTATTTGCCAATGGCGAAAGGTTAACTTTGCCAGACATGGCAAAATGGTCCCTGCCGAACTTAGATTTAGTAGTATTAAGTGCTGCTGAAACTAACTTAGGCGGCGACATGGGAAATGGGGAAGAAATAGCAAGTTTGGGCTACCAAATGCAGCAGGC
>CALKCV010000081.1 GCA_938083405.1 uncultured Microcoleaceae cyanobacterium
AACACCCAATGTAATACGGGAGCAGTTAATTGCGAGGGGCAAGCAGGAATCAGATATTTGTCAAATTTTTAACTACTAATTGGGTGGGATTAGGTTTGGCGCGAGCGCGGAATTTACGCTCGCGCCCCGACGATAATCCCCCGACCTTTTTCTATATTGGGATTGATTTTTCTATAACCCCCCGCCAAATCGCTATGTTCGTCAAACAGGCAAAGACGACTGGTTAATTTCCTTAGTTGTTAACTGACAACCTTCCAACTGACAACCTTCCAACTGACAACGTTCCAACTGACAACGTTCCCAAATTAATTCGGCGCTCTAGCCGCTCTTTGTTTAGCCACGTTGAGATTGTTTTGATATTCTTGGACCTTCTGTTGGGCCGTTTGATAATTGGGGTTATCTTGCGGGACTTCCTTCATCAAATCGATCGCCTTCTGCCACTCGTTCGCCACTTCGTTCCACTCTGCCCTAGTTTGAGCGGTACCTGCTTTAACCGCAGCGCCATAAGCGCTGCTGCGTGCATTAGTCCAAGTTTCTGCCCCCGGCGACTCTTCTGGAGAGACAGAAGGCTCGCCCCCCGCCGGGGCAGTTTCCCCAGGGGATGGCGATGGTTCGGGAGATTCAACAGCATCAGGAGTGGCGGTGTCTGCTTCGGGACCTCCCAGGAATGGCAAGCGAAATATGCCGGCAAAATGGAGAATGGCTAAAACTACCAGGGGCAGCAAGATAAGAGGCAAAATGATTGCCAAAATAGGGAGCTTTTTCTTTGCCGGTTGGGAAATTGCTGCATCATCGTTATCATCATCATCGTTATCATCAAAGTCTCCCTGGTAGTCATCATCAAACTCCGAGCCCGAGTCATCATCAAAGTCTGCCTGACTAGCACGATCGTCCCCCTCATAGAATAGCTCTTCTTCATCTTCAGAGAAATCATCTGGGGGGTCTGTCTGATAATCTTCGGGAACTTCTAGGGCTGTCTCAGCTTCATCCGTGGCGTAGAGGGGGTCTTCTTCTACTATTGGCTGCCCCATAGCCGACCCAGTAGCGCCGATCGTCTCTTCTGGGTTTCCCAGGATAATCTCTTCTTGCCAGACAGGAGATTTTGTGCCCGTGGGAACGCCGCAGACTGTGACGGTGTGAATTGATTCTACTCCCAGTTTCTCCATCCCATTGCGGATGAATTCTACTAGGGCTTTTTTTTGATTGGCAACTTGTCCCGACTCCAGAGTGACTTCGAGAGAGTTATTCAAGCGGACGACGTAAACCTTGATGCCTTTTTTTGCGAGGGAACGATTGATAATTTGGGAAATTATTTTGGGGTCGCCCTCTTTTGCAAGTTCGAGGAGGTTTTTTGATTGCATGGCTAGAGTTTTTTTATTAGGTAGAAGGATAATAGTTAATTTTACGGATTGATAATAACCGATCGATTACAATTTTTTACTACTGGGCTGCATCTCAAGAATAGACGAATTATAGAAGTCTGCCCTTGGGAACGCTTAAGCGCAAGGCAATAGATTTCGATCTAAAATAGACCCAAAAAGATTTGATGTTGACAATTGCCGCTTGGTCTAATGTAATTGCCATTACTCATACTCAGAACGAGTACTCATACTATTCGTATTCTTGGATTGGGAGCCATGTTTAAGAAAAGTCTTTTTGCCAAAATTCGATACACCCCACTACTTTAGCTCGATTTGGCCTAATTTATAGAATCGGTTTCCTATTTAATAAATAAACGGCAAAGCTCGATCGCTTTAGTTTGCAAGATGGCTGTTTCTTCTGCTCCTTTTTTGAGACTCCATTCTAACTCTAATAATAAAGGTAAAGCTTTTTGTAATTTGGGCAAGGATAGGGATTGGACTTCTTTACGCAAAAAGTAGATCCTTTTGGGATTTGCTATTTCTGCGGCCTGGGCGATCGCCTTCTGGTCCCGTTCCCCGGTTTCGATCGCTAATTTTACCCACAACCAGGTTCTAAATTGACCGACTAAAGTCGCCACTATCTTCAAAGCCGGTTCGTTGTGGCTAATTAAATCTGCCACTAACTCCAGGGCCACAGCAGTTTTTCCTTCTCTAATAGCGGATGCGAGCTTTAAACTATTTTGGGTATTGGATTGGACTAAGGCAGCGATCGCCTCTACATCTATGGACTTATTGCTTCCTATAGCATAAAGTTGTAATTTTGTCAATTCGCTGTAAATAAGTCTGGTATCGTTGCCCACAGACTCTGCCAAAAGTTGGACGGCGCTATGAGTCAGTTTCACCCCTAGTTCCCGAGCAACCTCTTTAACTCGTTGTTCGAGGAGTTCCGTCTTCCAAGGAGGAATAGGAGAAAACTCCCGAACTTCAGCGGCCATTTTTTTGATTAACTTAGTCGATTTGAGCCGTCCGTCGGGTTTCTTGGGAGCAGTAAGCAACAATACAGACGAATCGGGAATCTGAGGTAAAGTGCGTTCTAACTCAGTCAATAGATCGGAGGAACAATGCTGAGTTATAGTTGTATCAACTAACCAGACAAAACGACTGCCAGAACCAAATGGCGGAGTCATGGCCTGATTGAGTCCGGCCTTGACCGCATCAGGTTTATCGGACAAAATTTTGTCATAGTTAAAACTGGCCCATGGGGGGTCGAGGACGGATTCGCGCAAGGCATCAACAGCCCGCGCCATAGAAAATTCGTCTTCCCCAAAGAAAAAGTATGTAGGCATTAGCGAGAGGCGAGGAACGATTGGACGATAACTATCAAAACTACGTTAATCGGGTGGCTGGTTTGACCCAGGCGGAGACTTACAAGTCTCAATTTGAATACATACTTGAGTCTCCTAAGTTTAAACGATTGCCAAATGGCCAGGTAGAGGCTGCTCCTTTTCCTGGATATTCGGTAGTGACGCCCCCAGGAAAAGAAGATAGCGAAAATGCAAGTTTATACGAGAATTTGCAGCAGTGCCAAAAACAATTGTTGGAGCTGCTGGATGAAGGTATGATGGTGCCGATACCAGCAGAGACCTTCCATATTACCTTAGCGGATTTAATCTGGGAAAATGCTTTCGTGGATGCTGCCAAGCAAAATCCAGATTTCGAGCAGCAATTACGATCGCGCATTGGGGAGAGCTTTTCGGGATGCCAACCTGGATTAAAGTATGGCCCTCAAATTCGGTGGCAGGTTTTAGGGATAATGATGAGAGCTAGATCCTTGGCTGTTTGTTTGTTGCCCCGAGACGAAAGTTCTTACGACCAGATTTTACAAATACGTCGAGGGATTTATCAAAATTCGGCTCTAATTTCTCTGGGAATAGAACAACAATATAATTTGACGGCTCATATTACTTTGGGCTATTTTACTAAGTCACCGGAGAAACTGGATGGCGATCGCTTTGCTGAGGGTCTAGAAGAAATCAATAACCAATGGTTAGACACTCCCCAAGAATTGTGGATACATCGTTTGGAACTGCGTAAGTTTGACGATATGAGCCACTTTTACCGCGAACCTGATTGGCCCGTATTGGAATTGTAACTGATGGGACAGGCAAAAAAAAAGCCTGTCCTTGAATCTCGTTTTTCTATGACTTTAGCTATCCATCCCATTCTTAAAGAAAGCTTTGCTATCATCGACTCGGAAATTGGGGAACATGATTTTCTCCCCCAAGAATATGCCATTGTCCGACGGGCAATTCATTCGACGGCAGATTTTGACTTTGCTCGATTATTACAATTTAGTCCCACTGCGATAGAAAGGGCGATCGCTGCGATTAAAAATGGAGGGGCGATCGTTACTGACGTTACGATGATAAAACAAGGAATTGCTTCGACGGCAGCCCAAACTTTTAACAATCCTCTGATCTCTGCGGTAGAAGCGGCATCGGTTGCTCTTCCTGGTAAAACTAGGACGGAAACGGGTTTGTTAAAAGTCGCGAAGGAATATCCAGAGGCAATTTTCGCGATCGGTAATGCCCCTACTGCTTTATTAGCTCTTTGTTCTCTGGTCCGAGAATCGTCTGTTAAACCAACTATGGTTATCGGCGCGACGGTGGGATTTGTTTCTGTGGTAGAGTCGAAGGCTGTTCTGGCAGAAACTCCAGTACCGCAAATTCGCGTTGAGGGCAGAAAGGGCGGTTCCGCAGTAACGGCAGCTATTATTAATGCCCTCATTACTCTGGCATGGGAGGAGCAATTAATAATTAATAATTAATAATTAATAATTAATAATTAAGCGGATAACAGGCATTCCGGCCTGTTATCCGTTCCAAAGCAATTCTTGAATCGGTGAAGTACACTTTCGATCCCCCCCTGCCCCCCTTGTAAAGGGGGGAGCCATCCCCCCCTGCCCCCCTTGTAAAGGGGGGAGCCATTTTAAAGTACCCCGGAGAGTCAAAAATAATTCCTCT
>CALKCV010000082.1 GCA_938083405.1 uncultured Microcoleaceae cyanobacterium
ATTAACCGCAACCCTTCCAGGAAGCCGGCATCTGGAGGAATAAAACCGGCATTGCCGACCACTGGTTCGAGAATGACGCCCGAAATTTGGTCGGGGTTTTCGGCGAAAAGTTGTTTGACTGCTTCGAGGTCGTTAAAGGGGGCGGTGAGGGTATTGCAGGTAACAGATTTTGGCACTCCAGGAGAGTCCGGCAGTCCCAAAGTCGCAACGCCGGAACCTGCTTTAACCAGGAACATATCGGCGTGACCGTGGTAGCAGCCTTCAAATTTGATGACTTTTTCCCTATTGGTGAAAGCTCGCATTAACCGCAGAACGGACATACAAGCTTCGGTGCCGGAATTGACAAATCGCACCATTTCGATACTGGGAACGGCTTCGATTACCATCTCTGCCAGGACGTTTTCTAGGGCGCAGGGGGCACCGAAGCTGGTCCCTTTTTCTAGGGCCTCTTTGAGGGCTGCGATTACTTCTGGGTGGGCGTGGCCGCAAATTGCCGGCCCCCAGGTGCCGACGTAATCGATGTATTGATTGCCATCCACATCCCAGATGTAGGAGCCTTCGACGCGATCGAAGACGATTGGTTGGCCACCTACAGATTTGAAGGCGCGCACCGGAGAACTAACTCCTCCAGGCATGAGCTTCTGGGCTGCACTGAATATTTCTTCTGATTTGCTGGTGATCGGGGTTGTTGTCACAGTTTTCTCCTTTTGTAGAAAATAGTTGGCTTGAATAGGTTTTTTAATACCTGCCACGGGATAGGTCTTAAGTTTTAACTGAAGATTTTATAGTAATGGATTCTGTCTGACAAACCAATCTTTGTTAATGATTCTATAAGCTTAGAAATGGACTTATGGGCTTTTGCGGGCGCGAGGCCATTTTATTGAGATTTAATGGACTGGGCTTTTTGTTCGGTTTTATCTTGACAAATTATATTCTATCTGCTACCAAAATTCAAAATGCTTCTGTAGTAAGTTTATAGAAAGCGCTTTAGGGGCGTATCTCAATTTTGAATAAAACCAAAAAACAGTCGCTATTTGTCAGTTATTAGTTGTTAGTTGTTAGTTCCGTGCAATTAGATTTCTCTTTTTAAAAGACTTCAATTTTCTTGGAATAGCGGTTAGTTTTAAAATCTATTCGAGCTTTCATTTTTGCATTTTAGATATTTTTAAGTGTGTTTTTTTTATTAAAAAATAAAGACAATTAGTGAAAATATTTACGGTTTTTTAAATAGTTATTTTGCGGTTGATGGAATTAAAATATACAGATTATCCTTGGATCGTATGTAGGATAAATTATAAGAATATTTCCATTTCAGACTAAAGCTTGCTGGAGGCAGTAGCTTTAGTTTGCTCTATAAAAACGGAATGCCAAAGCATTTGTTAGAGTTTCTCAAAGAAAGAACATTTAGGAGTTTGAAAAAAATGTCTGTTTCCCAACCGATCGCTTTAAAAGAATCCATCCCAGTAGATAAAATTCGCTACAACGATTGCGGACTGGTTCCTGCCATCATCCAAGATTATTTGGATGGGACGGTGTTAATGATGGCCTGGATGAACGGGGAGTCTCTGGCCAAAACTTTAGAAACGGGCCAAACTTGGTTTTGGAGTCGGTCCCGCCAGGAATTTTGGCATAAGGGTGCAACCTCGGGCCACTTTCAGAATGTAAAGTGGATTCGTTACGACTGCGACAGCGATGCCTTGCTGGTGGGAGTGGAACAGGTGGGAGATATTGCTTGCCACAAGGGGGAACGCAGTTGTTTTCATCAAGTGGATGGGGAGGTTGCCAAACCGCCGGCGGATATTTTGTCGGGGTTGTTCGATGTAATTTGCGATCGCCGCGAAAATCCCACGGAGGAGTCTTATACTTGCAAGTTATTTGCTGGCGGGGATAATAAGATTCTCAAGAAAATAGGCGAGGAGTCGGCGGAGGTGGTGATGGCGTGCAAAGATGACGATGGGGACGCGATCGCCTCGGAAGTAGCGGATTTGTTGTATCATACATTAGTAGCCTTGGCCCATCATAAGGTAGATTTGCGCGACGTTTATCGCAAGTTGGACCAAAGACGGGGATAAGTTCGTAGCGATCCGCTAATTCGTAGTAATCGCTTTAGCGATTCAATCCGCTAATCCGTAGTAATCGCTTTAGCGATTCAATCCGCTAATTCGATCGCTACGAACGGTCCTTATCTCTTAGCAATGGTGTTTGTTACTTATTACGAACTATGCTTTAACCAATCTCGAATTTCTTCTGCCAACCAGGCACATTCTTCTTCTGTTAAAGCGCCGCCGAGGTAGTAAGTATTAAGTTTAGAACGAATGCTGACTTCATTAACGTAACCGTTTTTATTAAGAAATATGCCAACTATGTCATTAACATTAGCCCATTTTTTTCCGTATTTAAACCACAGAGTTTCTCGAATTAACTCAAAACCGTGGATGCCGATGTTTAAATAAGTTTTTTCTCCCAAAAATTTAGCAGCAAAAGTAAAAGTTACACTTAATATTGAAGAAAAAAGTAGCAATCTAAAAGCAGGAAAAAAGACCCATGAATGTACAATTCCCACTACCAGAAGATACCAGAAAAATATTGTCAAACAGCCACCGTAAATTCTGTATTTTAATTTTCGCAATCCTCCCGCTGGTATCTGCACTTTTAATTCATCGGGCGATCGCTCTATTACAACTTTGCTATTTAAAGGTTTATGAATTTTTTTAATAGAGCCGTTCGATCTATTAAAAACAGGCTCCACTTTACGATTTTCGAGGGATTCTAAAGCTTTAACGGCAGTTTGAAACCGTTTTTCTATAGTTATCTCAGTCATCTTTTCGATCCAGCGAATTAAAAAGGGTTCTACGCTGACGCGATCGCTAAATTGAATCCTGCCATCTTCATGGGGCAAACTCGCGGGAGCAACTCCCGTTAATAAATGAATCAAAGTCGCCCCCAAAGCATATAAATCTGAAGCCGCCACCGCCCGACCCCAAAATTGTTCTAAAGGCGAATAACCGCTGGTTCCGACAACAGTAAAAGTAACTCCCGTAACGGCAGCTTGAGATTGCACCGCCCCAAAATCGACTAAATAAATACGCTCGTCTTCTCCAAAAATCAAATTACTCGGCTTAATATCCCGGTGCAAAACAGGCGGACTGAGTTGGTGCAAATAAATAAGAATTTCTAACACTTCCGAGGCCACTTTTTCGATATTTAACTCATTAAAACGCTTGCCAGATTCCAATAATTCCTGGAAGGAAGAACCGGGGATATAATCTTGCACCAAACCAAACCAAGGTAAGCCGCCGCCTTCGTCTTTTTCTAAGGAAAAATAATCGCGATATTTAGGAATGCGGGGATAATTTAAAGCTTGTAAAACCTCCGCTTCGCGCTCGAATAATTTCAACTCCTCCCACTGCATCTCGGGCGAAAATGCCAAGAGTTTAATAATGACTCGTTCGTTAGATTCTAGATCCGTTGCCAACCAAGTTTTACGACCGGCTGCCGTGCGACCTAATGGTTTTTGCAGTTGATAGCGTTCTTGGATTATTTGCTGTGGTTCAAACATAATTAATAATTAATAATTAATAAGTAGGTAGGCAAAAATATTTACATAAAATTATTTTTTATTCCCCCGTAGGCGTCTCGCCTGTTCCAGATGTCCAATTAATTTTGCACTGGTACTTAATTAATAATTGGGAAAAAGTTCATTGTTAATTGATATTAGAGGGGAAGCCAGATTTTTCCAGAGTTCCCCTCCTGACCGTAGAACAGGCATCTTGCCTGTTCTACATCCACTGGCGCTGGCGGGCGACTAGCAGCAGAAGAGCGATCGCCACCAAGCCGGCAACCGTCCCAGGTTCCGGGGTGCTAGTGGGGTCGAACTCGTTTCCTGGGGAAGTTAACTGCTCTTTCCCGTCTTCAACCGCGCGATCGAAACGATCTTTTGCCTCTTCGGCCTCTTTGAGCGCCTGCCGCTGTTCGTCGTTGACCAAAACGATCGCCGAGGAATAAGGAGTCACGATCTGATAAGCCTTAGCTATACCATGAATGGCATCCAACTCTTCCAAAGTATCCAGATCCATCCGCTGGCTCAACCCCAAGACCAACTGCCGCGCCGCCAGGGCGGCAAAACCGTCCTCGAAACTTGCTTCCTCGCCGCCTGGTTCCAAATACCAGGCATAACCGTCAACTACGCTAACGGCAGACGGTCCCAAACCTTCCTTGGTAGCGACGCGCATCAATGCTTCGGAGAGTTGGGACGCAACTCCGCCCCCCGTTTTGTGCAATAACTCCAAGGTTGGATCGTCGTAAGCGGCCGGCATCCCTCCCAAATGCACCATCCACAAAGGCGCGCTAAGGAATGGAAAGTCGTTTTTGTTGTCGGACAATTCGTAACTGCCGGCATCGGTGACTAAAACAATGCCGTCGTAAGGAGTGTTGCCCTTGAGTCGGGCGAACTGTTCGAGCATCTCTCGATATTGGAGGCTGCCATAATAGGTGACACCGCGCGGATCGAACTGGCGCAGGTCGTCGATGCGTCGGGGTTGGGCTTCGCCGGCTGCGGTGAGATAGAGGTCGGCGTCGTTGTTGGCAAAGTTGTAGTCGGCGAAACCGTATTGTTTTAACCAGTCGAAAGTCTCCTTTACTTCTTTGGTATTGGCACCCATGCTGAGGGAACTGTCGAGAATTACGGCGAACCTTTGGGCGATCGGTATGGAGTAATCTTTCGGAATTAGGGGCACTGCCGAAATGCGGAAGTTGTTGCCCAAGTCAATTTCATGGCGGGCGAGGGCCCTTGCGTTTCTCGCCGGCAGGGTTGCAGGCAGCCAGTCGTCGCCGAAACCTTTGACGGCTTTGGCGTTGTAGGTGCGCTTGGTGCTTGGAGTCCAATAGATGTTGCGCCTTTCTGCCAGCCGGGGCATGGCCCAACCGTTTTTCTGGCGCATTACTTTATAAGTCAGCCACAGGTGCATTTCGGTGGGGCGGTTGACTTCGCTTCCCGGTTCCCAAGTTGTTAGTTTCACCGGCACTGGAAAGGCCCGGAGGCGATATTGTCCGGGACCGACTTGTTCTAATAGGGCGGGATCTACGGGTCGCGATCGCCTGACTTGGGAGTTATAGACGAGTTGTGCCGCGCCCCGGGGGGAGATTTTGAAGGTGAAGCGCCGGTCGCGATCGCCCGTATCCCCCAACCACAGACCGGTAACAACCGCGCTTTCTGGCAGGGAGAAGTAATAGAGAATTTCCTCTACTTCATCGGTTTGGTTTTCGTAAACTTCGTAAAGTTCCACTTCCGCCCAGTCTCCTTCTTCCTCCACCGTCACTTCTTGCTCGCGCAGCCAGACTTTTTCCTCGCCGATATTAAAGAGTCCGGCTTTGGCCTGGTCGGTGTCGCTGGTAGATCGGACGGCTTTGAGGACTGCTTTTTGTTCTCCTCTCTGCAAGGGGGTGTCGAAAAATTCTTCGTAGAGTTTCGCTGCTTTTTGGCGATCGCTCCTTTTGCCGTCGTACAAAAACGGCGATATTAACCAGTTGAAAGTATCTTGTAAGGATTGATTGGTTTCTTCTGAAAGTCCGAAAACCTGACGGTACATGACCCGAATATTGCTGTTGTTTTCTATAGGGGCGAGATAGCGGTAGGGGTATAAGTAAGCGTTTGTTAATCCCTTGCGGATGATGTCGGACTTTGCCAAGAGTTCCTGGCGATCGCTATCCGTCACCGCCGGTTTTTCTAGCAGTTCAAATGCTGCTATTTGAGGCTGTTGGTGGAAGCTTGAGAAGATTAAGCCCCCGGCAACGACCGTGGCAACTACCCCTGCGGCGGCCCGTTTCATCCCGTGTTGGGCGGCAAAAGCGCGGATAATTTTCTGCCCCGAATTAACGTATAAAGCTGCCACCGCGAAGGGCAGGAACAAAAATAGAGTGGAGGTAAAGCCAAAGATAAATAGAAACCAGAACGACTGTATCGCCCACCAGATGTGGTAGTTAGTCAAACTCCACCATATACCACTCACCCAATAAAACTTGAAAAACTCTTCGACTAAAGTTACGGCGACGGGGATGACATAAAACATCAGGAGGGCGCTGACGTACAAACCCATTAAGAAGAGCCCGGCGTGACCGACCAATTGAAGCCAACTAAGCGAAGGTCTGCGTCTGGCGTAACCGAAGAGGAGTTCGAGGAAAAAAGCGCCGATGCATAAGCCCAAAGCGCCGAGCATGAAACTGCTAGCCGCAGTGAGTTCGCGCAGGACGAACAAGCGCAGTATAAGTAAAAGGAATAAAGGCGCCTCCACTCCATAAAATAGAGCCATCAGCCGCAACGGACGCTTCCGCAATTTCCACCCTCCAATAATAGATGCCACGGTGGGGACTGCTATTAAACCGATAAAGCTAATCAAAAAGTCAACGGGAATTATACCGTCCATGGTTCCCTCTATTAAGGGAACTATTATCCAGGGTAAGAGTGCAAAATAGACAAATCCTAAAAAGGCAAGGTTCCACCCCCAAAAAGTGAGGTGGCAGATAGCGCGAAGTAAAGTTTTAAAGGGCGATCGCTTGGCACGGTCGTAAGCTGAAAGTGTCAGCTTCTTCGCCCAAAATATGCCCTTTGATATGGCACGAAGTAGATTTTTCATCGTTCAACTCCATAAGGTCTTATATCAATTAACAATTAACAATTAACAATTAACAATTGGGTCTTAGGCTAACAACCATCGATCTGACTGGCTTGGCCTTTTTTACCTTCTTGTTTTGACCCGAGTGGTCATTTATTGTGACTTGATATTAGTAATTCCGCAAACATACGGAATGGGACGGAAGTTTTTGCACCCTATTTTCCCGTTAGTCCCGTTGCCCGTCCTTCAATTGACAACTACCGGGATTGTTTCCATATTAACTTACAACTCATATTAGCCAAATTTCCGAAACAATTAACAATTAACAATTAACAATTAACAATTAATAATTACTCCGTTATTTTTAAGGTAGTGCTAAAAAAATGTCGCGATCTTTCGTAGTAATCGCTTTAGCGATTCATATAGATAAATCGCTAAAGCGATTACTACGGACAAAATTACCTATTAATAATTATTGAATGATTGGCGATCGAGCGCTTACTCAGAACTAGATATCGAAACACAACAGGGTATTTTGATAATTAGTTCCGCTAACCAGAATATTAGAATCATCTATAGATTCTAACCGACAACTATTAAAAACTTCGCCTCCACCGAGAGGAACTGTTTTTACTATTTCTCCAGAATTCGTATCCAGAACTAGAATAAAATAAGCTTTTGGTTCTTGGTTGAAAACCAGATATTTGGGATGTTGGGGGTCTGGAATATATAGAGGTTTGTCGGAGGCAATCGCCCAAACAAACGGCGGCCGATACCGATAAGAAAAATAATTGCCTTCAATAAAATATCCCCGTTTTTCCAATTGAAACTCCCAGACAATTTCTCCTCCTTTATCTTCTTGAAATAAACATAAATTAGTGCTAAAATTCCAGCTATCCTTATTTTCCGGTTGCCCTGGAGTTCCTAATTTTAAAATTTTACCTCGACCGCAATCTACTGCTTTTAAACCATAGAGTTTTTCTCCAGGATTTATAGGCAAAATGTCGCGATCTGCCCTGGTTTTTTCTTTTCTAATGTTGTTACCAGTTTTAAGATCGAGAACGCGACCGCTTTGGGTAACGACCTCGCCATTATCGCGAACCTCAACCGCCGTCTCGCCCAACAGGTTTAAACCAAATAAATTTCCCAAAAAATCTTTATCGCCATCTCGCCAAATAACCTTTCCATTAATCAGAGAAATACCATAAATACCAAAATTAGCAGTCCGGGGTCCATCGGAGCGAGTTTCCGAAGCAATAATAACATCATCGCGGACGGCGAAAACGGTATTAGGCGCGGTAAAATTTTGATGCCATAAAAGTTGTCCGGTGGAGCGTTCCAAACAAAACCATTGACCCAAAACACGACCCGGCAATAACTCAACATTACCGTAGTATTGAGTCAAAGAATGAGAAGCCCTATATTGCCAACGAACAGTTAAATCGACCATAAATATTTGGGTTTCGCCGCAGCGCCCCCACAACTAACTTTTGGTAGTGGCTCGCAAGTAGCGATCGAGCCCCAGAACCCTTGCTCGTAGCAATCGCTAAAGCGATTGATATGGGACTTGTTTTAACGAGCGATTAGCGATCGCTACGTCTTTACCACTACCCAAAACTTCTCTCTCCGGCTTCGTAGCGCTGCATCAACTCTTCAACATCCATAATTTGTCTGTTTAATAGATTTGACCGTATCTATGATAACACCCCAGTTAAAAAGAGAGGTTTATTTTTTTGACTCTGCCCCAGCATGATTATTGCTAGCAATACTTCCATCTGGCATGGTAGTATTGTTAAAAATAGCATTCTGAAGACCGGCATATTTAGTACCTGTTAAGTCAGCGTTGGTAAGGTTAGCGCCATCAAAGTCAACGGCTTCGATATCGGCATTAATAAGTTTAGCATCGGTAAGATTAGCACCCTGTACTCCTGCTTGAAATAAACTAGCTCCGCTGAGGTCTGCTCCTACCAGAATAGTATCGTCCAGGTTAGCTTCAATAAGGTAGAAAGCATTTATTTTCAATAAAATAGCAATTTTATTGAAAATAATTGCTATTTGATTCATTATTCACAAATACTTCCATCTGGCATAATAGTGTTGCAGAAAATAGCACGACGTAGGTCGGCTTTTTTAGAACCCTTAAGGTTGGCATTTGTCAGATTAGCATTATCAAAAGACGTTTGTTCGAGAATAGCTTCTCTTAGATCCGCACCAGTAAGATCGGAACCATCAAATCCACATTGAAAAAGATCGGCATGACTTAAGTTAACACCTACCAAACAAATGTCGCGCAGAGAAGTTTCGTAAATTCTAATGCCACTTAGATTGGCGTGGCTAAAGTTAGCCCCTTCTGTATCTGTGCCATCCATATAGGCATTTTTCAAATTTGCTCCGCTCAGATTAGCTTCCCTAAATTCTGTGCAGTCCAAGAGAGCTTGTTCCAAATCAGCTTGAGTTAAATTTGTGCCATTAAGTTCGGCAGATGTCAAGTCAGTTTCTCTCAAGCAGGCTCGACTTAAGTTAGCTCCACTAAGATTAATCCCACTCAAGAACTCTCCTTCCAAATTAATGCCGACAAAATTTCTCTCTCCGGCTTCGTAGCGCTGCATCAACTCTTCAACGTCCATAATTTGTATGTTCAATAGATTGACGCGCTGTA
>CALKCV010000083.1 GCA_938083405.1 uncultured Microcoleaceae cyanobacterium
TCCCCAAACCAATGGTGCCAGTTTTAAACCGCCCCATAGCCGAACATATCATCAATTTACTGAAGCGACATAATATTAGGGAAATTATCGCCACATTACATTATTTGCCAGACGTAATGCGGGAATATTTCCAAGACGGCAGCAAATTTGGAGTTCAAATGACATATTCCGTCGAGGAAGATCGACCTTTGGGCACTGCTGGTTGCGTTAAAAATATTGCGGAACTATTAGACGATACATTTTTAGTAATTAGCGGCGATACGATTACAGACTTCGATCTTACTGCGGCTATTGAATTTCATCGTAGTAGAAAGTCCAAAGCTACTTTAGTATTAACCAGAGTCCCCAACCCTATAGAATTCGGAGTAGTAATTACAGATAAAAACCAGCGGATTAAAAGATTTTTAGAAAAGCCTTCCACCAGCGAAGTTTTTTCCGATACAGTCAACACTGGTACTTACATCCTCGAACCAGAAGTTCTCGATTATTTGCCCTCAGAAAAAGAGTCAGATTTTTCTAAAGACTTATTCCCTTTGCTCTTGGATAAAGGGGAACCGATGTACGGATTTGTTGCCGATGGTTATTGGTGCGATGTCGGTCATTTGGACGGTTACAGACAAGCTCAATACGATGCCTTGTGGAGTAAGGTACAAATTGATTTTGCTTATAAACAGCGCTCTTCGGGACTATGGCTGGGAGAAAATACTTATATCGACAGCAGCGCTAAGATTGAGACTCCAACATTAATAGGCGATAATTGCCGCATAGGCCCCAGAGCGAACATCCAGGCAGGGACGGTCATCGGAGATAACGTGACTGTAGGTGCCGATGCTACTCTCAAACGTCCCATTGTTTGGAATGGAGGAATTTTAGGAGAAGATATTAATTTGCGGGCCTGTATAATTTGCCGAGGAAGCAGGGTGGATCGTCGGGCTCAGATCTTGGAAGGTGCCGTGGTGGGCTCTCTTTCGACGGTGGGAGAAGAGGCTCAAATTAGTCCTAGCGTCCGCGTCTGGCCTAGTAAGAAAGTAGAATCGGGGGCAGTCCTTAATATTAATTTAATTTGGGGTACTACCGCTCAGAGAAATCTATTCGGTCAACGGGGGGTTCAAGGGTTAGCTAATATAGACATTACGCCGGAATTTGCTGTGAAATTGGGTGCTGCTTATGGCTCGACTTTAAAACAGGGCGCTACGGTGTCGGTTTCTCGCGACCAACGCAGTATTTCTCGGATGGTTTCGCGCTCTTTAATTGCTGGTTTGATGTCTGTGGGAATTAATGTGGTAAACTTTGAGGCTACTGCTATTCCCATCGCTCGCTCCGTAGTTTCAAGTCAGGGCGTGGTGGGGGGAATTCACGTTCGTCTGTCGCCCGATCGCTCGGACCAAATTTTAATCGAGTTTTTTGATGACAAGGGCATTAATATCTCTAAAGGTAAGGAGAAAAAAATAGAGGGCGCTTATTTTAAAGAAGATTTGCGCCGGGCGCAAATTCCAGATATTGGCAATATGGCTTATAACAATCAAATGCTGGATATTTACTGCAAGAGTTTTGAAAAACATCTCAATGTAGGGGCAGTTCAAAACAGTAAATCTAAGGTGGTAATTGATTATGTTTATGCCGTTTCTGGGGCGATTTTGCCTCTGCTTTTAGGTAAGTTTGGCTGCGATGCGGTGGTGTTAAATGCTAGCTTGAAGCCGACGGCTGTTTCTTTGGAAGAAAGGGAGAGTTTGCTAGATCAATTAGGGCAGGTGGTGGAGGCGCTAAAAGCTAGTTTTGGAGTTCAGGTTTCGGCTAATGGAGAACAGCTTATTTTGGTGGACGAATCGGGGAGCCCTATTCGCGGGGAGATGTTGACTGCATTGATGGTTAGTCTGATGCTTACTGCTAATCCTAGAAGTTCGGTAGTTGTCCCGGTAAATGCTTCTTCTGCTATAGAACAAATTGCCCGCCGTCACGATGGAAAGACTATTAGAACTAAGGCAAATCCAACGGCTTTGATGGAGGCTTGTCAAAGTCATCCAAATGTTATTATGGGTGGTAGTGGGGATATGGGTTTTATTTTTCCTCAGTTGCACCCGGGATTTGATGCTATGTTCTGCGTGGCTAAGTCGATGGAAATGATGACGGTTCAAGAGCGATCGCTAGGACAAATTACTTCCGATTTACCCCGGGTCAGTCACCGAAATTACACGATTCGTTGCCCTTGGACTGTTAAGGGTGCGCTAATGCGCTATCTGGTGGAAACTAATCCTCCCGAAGAATTAGAATTAATCGACGGGGTGAAAATTATCTCTCCTGGAAGTGAAAACTGGGTTTTGATTTTGCCTGATGCGGGAGAACCTTTGGTACATATTTACGCTAATAGCAACGATGCCCATTGGGCAGATAAAAATTTGAGGAAGTATCGCAATATTATTCACGATTTTGTTAATATTTGTTTGACGGGCGATCGAATGGAACAGGAGTAAGTAATTAATAATTAATAATTAATAATTAATAATTGTCGGAGGTTTATCGGTGCCGAATAAGCGTGAATACAAGCGCCCTTTCCAAGGGAATTTGTGTGGGAATTATTTTGCACTCCTACTTAACCAACGAAAGGTAAACCTACAAAACCGCGAAGCGAGGAAGGTTGTTATATCAATTAACAATTAACAATTAACAATTAACAATTGGGTCTTAGTTCGCAGTAGGTTGGGTGGAGTGAAACGCAACCCAACATCGGTACGTTATTAAATTGCTAGTCCCTTAGCAGTAGGTTGGGCTCGGCGAACCGCAACCCAACATCGGTACGTTATTAAATTGCTAGTCCCTTAGTTGTTAGTCGGCAGAAAAAATCGGTTGGCACTCGCCCTACGCGGTCCCAGTAAAGAATAGGGCAAAGAGTAGGGCAAAGAATAGGGCAGAGAATTATTCTATAATAGAAAATAAATCCTCGAATAAAAACTAAGACATAACGAAACTGAGATATGAATAGCTGCATTTTAATGGTGGAACTTGTTAACGATCCCCAATTACGATATACTGCTGACGCTCAAATTCCTATTGCTGAGATGCAGGTACAGTTTACTAATGTAGGCAAGGATTCGCGACCAGCTATTTTGAAAGCCATCGCTTGGCGCGACCTAGGGCAAGAAGTTAGCCAAAAATATCGGGCGGGCGATCGCTTGATTATTGAGGGTCGCTTGAGCATGAACGTTATTGAAAGACGGGAAGGTTTTAAGGAAAAACGAGCGGAATTAACTGCGTCCAAAATTTATAGCCTAGAATTCGACGGGCAAGACCTAAGCCAAAATCGGGTTTCTAATCGAGACTATGCCCCGGCAGATCGCCCAACCCAAGAAGAGCAGAATTATAATACTAATGTCGTATCTCTGGCAGACCGCCGCCCTGCTGCAGGAACTGAAGCTGTAAGGGACGATCGCGATGAATTTGCTTCGGAGGATGAGAGTTTTTCTGGGTCTGGGAATATGGGGGCTTCTACCTCTGCCTCTCAAGAGGATGAGGCAGATGACTACGATCCCATTCCTTTTTAAGATTTTCAACCAAGGCTTTGCCTATCATATTTTGGGCATAATGTCAAGGGGGTCGGATTCTATGAATTCGACCCCAAATACTTCGGCAAAGGCCGAGGCTACTAATGGTTGGAGGCGATCGCGATCGATGCCGGGAATAAATTGAGCCAAACTACCTACGGGCTTATCGACTATGCCGCAGGGGACTATGCGATCGAAGCCTTCCAGGTCGGGATTGATGTTTAAGGCAAATCCGTGCATGGTTATCCAACGGCTGACTTTGATGCCGATGGCCGCTACTTTTCGTCCTTCTAACCAAACTCCGGTCAAACCGGGATGCCGCTGGCCTTCGAGTCCGCAAACTGCTAATACTTTCAGTAATACTTCTTCTAACTGCCGCAAGTACCAGTGGAGGTCTTGGCGGTAGCGGCGCAAGTTGAGTATTGGATAGCCTACGAGTTGACCGGGACAATGGTAGGTTACTTCGCCGCCGCGTTCGACTCGGTGGAGTTCGTAGTTTTCGGCGGCGGGATCGAATTTGAGAAAGTCCAATTTCGATCCTTGTCCCAGGGTGTAAACGGGGGGATGTTCTAGGAATATGAGGACGTCTTCTAATTCGGGCTGCAGGCGGCGCTTTTCGACGAGCGATCGCTGCCATTGCCAGGCCTGGGAGTAGGGCACTAATTCACAGTTGAAAAGCTGGCAGGGGAGGGGTTTGAGGTTTTTGTTTTCGGTCATGGCGATCGCTTAAGGATGAGTAGTCGTTATGGATATGAGTATGAATTAAAAAGCTACAATCTAAAACCAGGGCATAAATTGTTAAAAAAAATCGATCGAAGCAAGAGTTGGATGCTCCCGGAATGGAAAAAATACGTTAAGAATTGTCAAGCTATGCAAAGGATTTTAAACATATTATGTCGCTCAGAATACAAGATGCTAATGTAATAAACGAACGGAAATAGCAGAAAGCCCGCACTAGAATTTAATCTGTTGGCGACCGACAGATTAAGCGATCGCTTAGAGGGTCAGAAAATTAATGCTGTTCGAGTCGGTAAAACATGATAAAATTAAGTTAGCAGTCCTGAAGGAAACTAGAAGAAAAGCAGAAAATCACGAAAAAACTTAGAGAATACGAGAAACCAGGGCGGGCTCGACCCAAATTTACCCCTGGCGAAATGGAGGCTTGAGAGAATAGGGACTCAAGCAAAAATTAGTTTGGTAAATCTGATGTAGATAACAATAACTAGGCAGATTTACGATCGCCCTAAATACACAACAGACACAGAAAGCCCAGAGATTAAGGGAGGGAATTTATGAAGCTTGTTATCCAGGGTAAAAATATAGAAATCACGGATGCCATTCGCGAATATGTCCATCAAAAAATAGAAAAAGCGGTCAGTCATTTTCAACAACTGACAACGGAGGTGGACGTACACCTATCAGTAGCGAAGAATCCACGGGTAACTTCCAAACAGGCAGCAGAAGTAACTATCTATGCTAACGGCACGGTAATTCGCGCCCAAGAAAGCAGCGAGAATTTGTACGCGAGTATTGACTTGGTGGCCGATAAAATAGCTCGTCAGCTTCGCAAGTATAAAGAAAAACGACAAGCTAAGAATCATAAAGACAAAGCTGAAGAGTTAGTAGAGATTGTAGAAGAACAAATC
>CALKCV010000084.1 GCA_938083405.1 uncultured Microcoleaceae cyanobacterium
ACCAACTCTCTCCCCATCATCAATTGATAAGCGCCGGGCAAGTTGAGTTTGCCCAACATACAGCGCTCTACATCCTCCGGTCCCTCGGGATCGGCAATATCGTCGATAGTACAGGGAATGGCGCTGTTAGTCAAGGCCGCCCGCACGGCCTCGGCATCGGGGGTGGCGCCTTGCTGCAATTGCAAGCTCATCAACAGGGCAGCAATTCCCGTTACCACCGGTGCGGCGCAACTGGTGCCTTTTTGGCGAACGGTTTCTTCGGTTCCCGGTTGGGCGCCCTGAATGTTTTCTCCTGGGGCGATGATACCTTGTTTTTGATATTGCCCGCCCCAGTTGCTAAATTTAAAGACTTCCCCGTTATCTTTCATCGCCCCCACGGACATCACCCCGGGCAATATTGCGGGGATGCACCAACAGTCGCCTTTATCGTTGCCTGTGGGGGCGACGATTAAAACGTTATTTTCTATAGCTTGGCGCGCTGCCTTCTCTATAATTTCGTGGGCTACCCCCGTGACGTTGCGACGGCAGGCGGCGCAGTGGATGATATTCGCGCCTAAGTCTAGGGCTAAGTTTATCGCCCGGGCTAGGTTGATGGGATCGACGTAGCGATCGTTGCCGTAGCCCAGGGGGATGTTGATGCCCCGGCAGTTGGGGGCGATGCCTTCTACTGGAGAACCGGGCTGTCCGAAGAAGTTGCTAAAAACATGGGTGGCGTGGAAAGTTGCTGTTAGAATTTCTCGGGTTGCTTTGTCTGGGATTGCTTTTTTGAGCTTCTCCTGTTTGACTTGGCTCTTTTCTCCTGAGTTTTGGATTTCTCGGTAGGCGTCTATGTCTTTGGGGTCGAGTTCTACCGGTTCTTCCCAGTAGGAGTTAACTTTGGTGATGTCAGCGCCCTGGAAGCAGCCGCGTTCTAGGTCGGCGGCCCCGTCGAGAAGAGCTATGGTAATGCGACGATCGCCTCTGGTGCGAGCCCAAAGTTCTTTGAGTCCGGGGATCTCTGCAAAGTCTGGCACGGGTTTTATGGATAATAGTAGATTGCGCTTTTGGTTTCGATGTTATGCCCAAATCCTGCCGCGACGAAAAGGGGGGTCGCTTTCGGACTTATGGTCTTTGAACATTGCCTTCCAGCGTCCGTAGTCTTCGAGTCCGGTTGCAAGTATAGTCGCTTTCTCCTCGGACTCTGCGGGAGATGACTCGGAATTTGTTTTTTGGCTTTTATATTCTGGTTCTGACATAATATTAGGTAATGGGTAATGGCTAATCTTGCCCCAGCAACTCTGGTTTGTTCGGTAATTATTAATTATTAATTATTAATTAGCAACTGGAGGACATTAGTTGGCTGTGGGTTGGATAGACGTAAGGGGCGGGGTCGTTATAGTTGGCTCCGTGCATGAGGTCCATGCGGATCGCTACTAGGTCTTCGCCTCGACCATGAACCACGTCCACTGCGCGATCGGGGGAAATGAAATGGGGTCTTTTGACCGGTTCGCTTTGTTTGGGTAATCTCATAATTGACGAGGGTTTTGCGTGTTGAGAGAGTCTCTTCGGCTGTATGGCGATCGATTGAAAGTTGCGATCGCTAATATCGGGAATGTTCGCTCTCTCGCCCAGAAACCCGGTTTTTGATACAATACCTTCGCCTGATGGCGGAAAAATGCCACTCGTAGGTCGGGATCCGCGTAGCCCAAGCCAACGATTTTGTTGGGTTACGCTACGCTGCACCCAACCTACAAGTTTTAGGGCGAAGGTATTGCGATCGAAACCGGGTTTCTTAATTTCTTAATTCCAAACATTTAAGGAAAGAAACAGGCTAGTTATATTTGAGTGCCTGTTCTACGAAACAGCTTTACTCGCCGCCGTCTCCGCTATAAAAAGAGCAAGGTCCGGGACCGCAGGAGATGCTCAAGTGGGATGCGCCGACTCCGGCGCTTTGACCTGCGGAAGCTGCTTCGCTGGCTGTTCGTTCTCGATCTTGGCGTTGAACTGGTGCGGAAAGTTGGGGGAGTAAGTTTTTCTTTTGTTTTTTCATGGATTTAGACCCTGAAATTAAAGAGTTTGGCTTGATGCTACGACTTTAGCATATTGGGATTTAATTGTCAACACTCCTGATATATGGGCTTTGGTGGGGAGAGGAGGGGCGATCGATCCCGAAAAGTATTAGCGCGTCCGGGCTTAAATTGTGGGTAAATTTTTTTCATTTATTATTACAACTAATGACAAAAGCGTTAATATTTTTACCCACAATTTTAGGCTAGATGCCCTAGTATTGTAGGTAACGTCACCTAGACGAAACCCAACCAACAGACTTTACCAAATTACTGAAGAATAAAAACTAGCTATTTTCCTATCTGCTGTAATAATAGCAGCTCGATTTATTTTGGCTGTTGCCACCACTACTCTATCTGCTGGATCGCGGTGTTCCCATTCTAATTTGACGCTTTCTAGCCAAATTTCTTCGTCAATTGGTATAATACGAATAACATCGGATTTTTTCAGAGTTGCGACATACTCATCAAGTTCTACTCCTAAGTCTAATTTTTGATTTTTGATTTTGATAGCTATTTCCCAGAGTGCTATAGATGGAACTAGACCATTTTTTTCTTCTTCCATCTTGTGGCACGCTTCTTTTGCCTTCCCTGAAAGTTTCTCTGGATCTAAACTCCACCAGATTAAAGCGCAAGTGTCAAGAACAATTGTTATATTTCTAGCCATTCTTCAGTAGTGGGGGTGGTTAAATCTTCCAAATATTTGACTTTGCCTCGCAGATTTTTAAATAATTCTTCGGTTCCAGGAGTTTCTTGATACTGGGAAATTTTCGCGACTGGTTTACTGCCGTTTGTCACGACAATTTCTTCTCCTTCTAACTCTACCAGTTGCAAAAATTCTAGTAAGTTTGCTTTTAATTGAATTAGATCGACTGCTTTCATAGTTTCTTGCCTGGGTGAGATGTATTATTAGTCCTGCGTGGGTGGTTTTTTTATTCTATCGTGGTTTTTGACAACGGGCAACAATTATATCCAAATACCAATTAATTAAGGGTGCTAATAAACTGTGGAAACGGGCTATTAATGTCATTTCTACACCGGGGGCGATCGCTACTTTTTTCTTTCTAATTCCCCTAACTATTTCTCTGGCAACTTCTTCGGCACTCCACATTTTTGCTTCCGCGGTAATTGCTTTTGTCTCCGGCGGTTTGGTCTTATTCTCTTCTTCTAATTGAGGAGTATCCGTGTCTGGAGCATAAACTACACAAACGTTAATTCCATACTCTTTTAATTCCCCTCGCAGAGATTCTGCCAAACCGCGTATTGCAAACTTTGTCGGAGAATAAGGACTGTAACCGTAAATGCCGATTAACCCCGCCCCAGAAGAGATTAAAACTATCTGACCTTTTCCTTCTTTTTCCATAAAAGGAATTTTTT
>CALKCV010000085.1 GCA_938083405.1 uncultured Microcoleaceae cyanobacterium
CTGTATTAACGGTAATTCAGCATTCATACCCGCTCCTAAGTAATTATTAATTATTAATTATTAATTATTAATTATTAATTATTAATTATTTACCGTTCGCCATCATTTATAGGAGTATCATCCTCCTGCCAGGGCCCGAAGCGATCGCTGTAATATGCCAATATTTGCTCCGCTAGGAGGCGATCGCTTTCTGAGGCATTTTCTGGATACTCCATCCACAAGCCCCCTACCTGAGAGCGATCGTAATCAAAAGGTAAGGACGGCCCGAGAGCAAATAAACCTGCCTTAAGGCCGTTAACTTGACGCAAATGAGCGGCCACTTCACGATAAACTGCCAATGGCAGCCCCGGGCAACTTAATTGATACCTTTGCCGCGTCTCTTTTGCTGTTTGCATTGCTTACCCCTCTCCCACTCGGCTTCTAATTAGTAACCAGTTGTTCGCTGGTTACTGGTAAAGTGCAGCAGTTGACATTATCCAGACATACCTTGCCCCAATTCAAGGCCCACCTGACCAATTCCACGCGGTTATCGCTTTTCGTTTTGGCCAGAATATTGCTGATATGGTTGTCCACCGTCCGCTTGCTAATTTCGAGTTTTTCGGCTATTTTTTCGTTGGTCAACCCTAACGCTACTAATTCGACGACTTGGAGTTCTCTGTAGGAAAGGGAAATTTTGGTTTTTGATTTGCTGGCTGTCATAATTTCTCCTATTTATGTATATCTACCTAATTATAATTTTATAGAAATCTTGACAAAAATTGCTTTAATGGCAATCTAAAATTGTTAAGGCGGTCGCCAGCGCTGGGGGCCTACTTAAAATCCCAATCGAGTTAAATTCTAAAATCTAAAATAGATATGGCCTATTCTCGGGTTATCTGTCTCGGTGAAATTTTATTTGATTGTCTGGCAGACCAACCAGGGCGTTCGCTCGAAGAGGTTGAGTCTTGGACTCCTTACCCCGGTGGAGCTCCTGCCAATGTTGCCTGTGCTTTAGTCAAATTAGGTACTACGGCTGCCTTTGTCGGGGCAGTCGGTCGAGATGACGATGGTAACAGTTTGGTGCAACTTTTGCAAGATATTGGTGTAGATGTCTCGGCAGTTCAAAAACATCCCACTGCCCCGACGAGGTTAATTTATGTGCTGCGCTCCCAAACGGGCGATCGCCAATTTGCCGGTTTCGGCAAACGCGACACCACTGAGTTTGCCGATACTCGCCTACAGTCCGCAGAAATCCCTCAGCATTTGTTCGAGTACGCTGATTTTCTCGTCATTGGCACTCTGGAACTAGCATACCCCGAAACCCGAGCGGCGATCGCTAGGGCTCTGGAATTGGCAGAGCAATACCACCTCAAAATCTTGTTAGATGTTAACTGGCGTCCCGTTTTTTGGGAAGATGAGGCAGAGGCTAAGATATTCATAGAAGAGATATTACTTCATGTCGATTTTGTCAAGCTCTCGGAAGAAGAAGCGCAATGGTTATTCGAGACTACCGACCCGGAGGACATTGCCCATCGTCTGGACTCGGCAGAAGGCATATTAGTGACTGCGGGAGATAAGGGCTGTTTCTATTATTTAGGAGACACCAAAGGCAGAATTCCTGCCTTCTCGGTGGAAGTGGTAGATACCACGGGGGCGGGGGATGGCTTCGTGGCTGGTTTCCTCCATCAATTGTGCCAACACGGAATTGCCAGTTTGGCCAGTCCGGTCAAGGCACAAAAAACAGGGGTCTATGCCAGCGCGGTGGGAGCTTTAACTACTACTAAACCGGGGGCGATCGCCGCTCAACCTACTCCAGAAGAGGTCGAGGCTTTTTTGGCTGTTAACTTTTTTTGAAGTACGACTTTGGATCGGAACAATGGCCATGAAAGCAGTAGCAGCTTAAAGTCGCGCTGAAACCGCTCTAGGGAGGGAGGATTTCTGAGGTAAATTAGATAAATAATCAAAAAGTACACCTTACAAATTTCAAAATTATGGGACTATTCGATAAAGTCATGGGTGCCATTAACAACCCAAATTTGCAAGCCAATACAAGTCAATTGGGTGGTATCCTCAACACAGCCCAACAGCTAAGTAATACCTTGGGAGTTGACCAGGGAACCGTTAATACTGCCATGTCTGTTGTGGGCAATTTCACAAAGTCTGCATTGCAAGACAAACGTGCTGAAAATGGAGAACAAGCAGCACAATCTATTGTTAATCAATTTAGCGGTCTAAATCCTAGCCCAGAAGCAATAAGAGCTTTATTTTCTTCAACCCAAGTCAGCCAAATGATTAATATTATTGCCCAGAGAACTGGCTTAGATGCGTCAATAATAACAAACATGTTGCCCCAGTTAGTTTCTATGGTTCTGAGCTTCTTAAATTCGGGCACTAACAGTCAAAATCCAGTTCAAGGAAACAACCCAGTTTTACATGGCTTTTTAGATGCGGATGGGGATGGAGATGTGGATATTGCCGATGCGATGCAAATGGCGGGACGGTTTTTGAAGTAGTGGTTAGTTGTTAGGTAGAACAGGCATCTTGCCTGTTATCCGCTTAGTTGTTAATTAACAATTAACAATTAACAATTAACAATTAACAATTAACAGTTAAATATCCCCATTTTCTAAACAGTTTATAATACTTTGGACGATCGCCTCGACGGAGGAAGAAGCATCGAGGGCGATCGCTTTTTTTGGTTCCTCTAGGGCTAAAAATTGACTTGTCAGTAAATCGACTTTCATAAAGTGATTTTCCCGCTGTTTTAGCCTACGGGCAAATAACTCGAAAGAACCTTTGAGGTAAACTATTTTGACTTCTTGGCGATCGCCTACCAACATCTGCCGATAGGCTTCTTTGAGGGCGGAACAAGCTAAGACTACATCCCGCCCCTCCCTCAACCACTCGTCGATCGCCTCCTGCAACACCAACAACCAAGGCAAGCGATCGGCATCCTCCAGAGCAACACCCCGACTCATTTTTTCTACGTTTGCTTCTGGATGGAAAGAGTCGGCATCCTTAAAATCCCAATTAAGAGATTTTGCCAGTAACTCGCCGACGGTTGACTTTCCCGAACCTGAGACTCCCATTACGATCGCGATCGTGCTTTTCACAATTAACAATTAATAATTAATAATTATTTTTAATAAGGGGACTGACTAAAAGGGGTGCATCTGTTCTAACCTAATCGCAAAGCGCGATTAATATAGATAAATCGCGCTTTGCGATTACTACGACAGTAGATTTGGACCCACTACCTAAATTTTAATTGATTTGATACTTAAAAAGATATAAAAATGGCAATTGAGATAGAACGCAAATTTTTAGTAAAAGGGGACCGGTGGCGATCGCTTGCTGAAGGCATGGTTTACTGCCAAGGATATATTCCCACCAAAGAAGGAGTAACCGTGCGAGTTCGTATTGCAGGCGATCGGGGTTTTTTAACTATTAAAGG
>CALKCV010000086.1 GCA_938083405.1 uncultured Microcoleaceae cyanobacterium
AACAATTAACAATTAATAATAGCAAAAAGACAGTGTTTGAGGAGGATTTTAGGGTGCGATGAAACGTCATTTCATTTTAGGTATCTTGAGTTGCATTGCTGTTTTAATGGTCAGCCTAATAACTCATCCTAGTTCTTTCGCCAGTAATGTCAGAGTAACGGCACGAGCTAATGTCGAACAAAGTTTTGGTGTTAGTAACGATAAGGCTTATCGACATCCAATTAAAGTCTTAATAGATTTCACAGGTAGCGCTGCCGCTAATGCAACTAGGTATGGCAAAATACAAGTTAACTCTGCTACCAGCAATCTTGGCACGCTCGAAATGTTAGGTAGAGTAGAGTCAAGTTTTCAATTCATCGATAGCTTTAATCCGATGGAGCGCATTTCCAACGGTCTTCGTTTAAAGTTCCGATTTGCCAACGATAACAACCCTACTAAAATTCAACAACTCCAAGGAACTATTGATTTTCAAACAACGGACCTTAACAAAGTTGTTACGGTTAACAATCTTTCTGGCAATTTCCCTTTACCAGTCAACCACTCGCTACTACAAAATTTAGGTAAATTTGCGATTAAATATACCGAAGGAATGCTAACAGTCGTTGGTGAAGGAAATAATTTACCTGATTTTAATGCCAGGTTTATCGAGGGAAACGGAAACATTACTGCCCTTGATGGGGTTGGCGATATCTCCATTGATGGTAATGTTAGTCGCATAGTAGGTTCTTGGGTTCCTGAAGAGTCTTTAAGCAACGGTAGTGTAGAAATTATTCTCGGTTTTAATACGACAACAGTTCCTTTCAATTTGAGCAATATTCCCATCCAAAAATAGCAATTATTAAAAGTAATGAACTTCGAGCGATCGGACCGCGAACCAGATTTTAATAGCGCGATCGCCAGAGGAAGGAACGAACTCTACCTGACCGACGCATCGCCAATCTCTAAGCTGAATTGAAAGCAGCTAAAGGGGCAATAAAAAGAGAATTGCTGTCAAAAAAATTGGCAAAAGCGAAGGGAAAACTAGAGGAATAGTAATACCATTTTAATAAAGTTATGACACGAACAAAAATTCTTAAGCCCCCCTTAAAAAGGGGGGTTGGGGGGATCGAACTCTTCCATATCTTTAACAAATTGGTATAAGTACCCGTCCAAAATTAATTACATACGGAACAGGCGAGACGCCTGTTCTACGGGTAAATCAAAAATCATTTTATGTAAATATTTTTGCCTACCTACTTATGAATTATTCGATAGTAAAAAAACTATTTATTCTGGGATTATTAGCATTACCATTAACTCCCTTTATCGACTCAAATAACCGCCAAAAACTCCAAGCTTATCTCCAAACATTCCTCCCAGAAAAAACAGCCGTCACCTCAGCAAAAGAAACCGAAATAAAACCAGCCGAACCCTCGCCCCCACCAGCAGAATATCGAAACTTCGATGTCGTCGTTTACGGAGACGAACTCCCGGGAATTTGCGCCGCTATTTGGGCTAAAAAAACTTTGGGAAAAAACGCCCGAGTCGCCTTAATTCGCCCCAACTCAGCCGATGCCCAACTGGGAGGTTTATTAACCAGGGGAGGTTTGGGCTATTTAGACTTCGATAAAACCCCCGGTTGGTATCGACAACCCCACAGTCAATGCTTTACAGAATTTCTAGATAGATCCCAAATAGTAGAAGCCTGCGTCGAACCGCAAAACGCCCATAAAGCATTGGAACAAATGTTAGCAGAAGCGGGAGTTAATCTAATTTCCGAATCAACTCTTATCCCCGCAGTGGCGCAGGGAAAAATAGAATATGTCGAGGTAGAAAACAGCAACCTCCGCATCAAAGCCTCCGCCTATATCGACACCACCCAAGATGCAGAATTAGCAAGAAAAGCAGGTTTAGAATATTATATAGGGTACGAATCGCAAAATCCAAAACTCCGCAACGAAACTCTAGCAGTTTCTATAGTTCCCATAGTGGAAGGCTTGAGCGTTAACGACTTAAGAAATATCGAAGCGGATATTCTCTACGATTATCAAAAAATGGCTGAAATAGAGGATAGCATTAGAAAAGATCAACCTCCAGACGGGGCGAGGTTTTGGTTAAATAATTTTTGGCAGCCGCTATTCCAGCGATATCGAGACGGACATTATCAAAAAAGTATTGCTTTGGGGGCGGCTTATCATGTGGAGAAAAATAAACCTTTTAAATTAGAAGGATTCTTTTTCGATAAAGCTAATATTTGCGTTAAAACAACGGGGAAATTATCCTGGAACGGGTTTTTGTTTAAATATCCAGTGGCAGAAGTTCGGGAGTTAGAAGAAAACGGCTTACAACCCAACCAAGAAATGATAGCAGAAATGGCAGAAGTGGAGGAATGGTTGAGGAAACTTTCCGGCAAAGATGTTAGGGTGAAATTACCTCCAGAGGTTTACGTCAGACATAGTTTGAGTATTAAGGAAGTAGTGGACCCGCTGACCGGTCAAGAAATTCTCCGGGGTGGAACGCTGCCGGCAAAATCTATGGGCACGTTTTCCTATGAATTTGATTTTCGCGGCGGCATTAAGGGCATAGGAATTAAGATGCCCCCACTGCCGATTTATAATTTCGGCATCGAAAGCGCTTTAGCGAAAAATGTAGAGAATTTAGCAATAGTAGGACGTTCTTCTGGATATAGCGGCATTGCAGTTTCCGTAGGGCGAATTTTAACGGTAAATATTTATCAAGGACAGGGAGTCGGAGTGGCGGCAGCTTTGGCAGTTGAGTCTGGGCGACCTTTGAATGCCATTACCTCCAGTGAAGTTAGGGAAACTTTGGAGAGTTTGACTGGTTTGACAACTTATCTCCAAGGGGAGGATACCACTTGGGGAGTTGACTACAGCGAGATTAAGTGATGTCAATTAACAATTAAGTCTGCCGACAACCCCATCGCACGCCAGAAACCGGGTTTTTTCCCAAAAACCCGGTTTCTAAAATCTCCAGGAACGCCCTGCAAGCAATTCTAACGCCGACAATCCCATCGCACCCTCAAATCTGAAATTCAGATAAAATTTTACCCCCATCCAGCATTTATGGTATAGAATTGAAACTTTAAACGTCCAAATCCCAAACTAAGGAGAAACGAATGAGTCCAGAAACCCTAGTCAAACCAGAGTCGGCATCCTTTAGCGCCGAGTCCTTCGATGCCCATGTAATGAAAACCTACGGACGCTTTAACATCGCCCTCGAACGGGGCGAAGGTTGTCGCGTCTGGGACACCGAAGGTCGCCAATACCTCGACTTCGTCGCCGGCATCGCCACTTGCACCCTCGGACACGCACACCCAGAAACGATAAAAGCCGTCACCGAACAAATAAAAACCCTCCACCACGTCTCCAATTTGTACTATATCCCCGTTCAAGGAGAATTGGCGAAATGGCTCACCGAGCATTCCTGTGCCGATCGCGCCTTTTTCTGCAACTCCGGGGCCGAAGCCAACGAGTCAGCAATTAAACTAGCCCGGAAGTACGCCCACGATAAACTAAATATCGATAACCCAACCATTTTAACCGCCCATGCCAGCTTCCACGGACGCACCCTAGCAACTATCACCGCCACCGGACAGCCGAAGTATCAAAAAGGTTTTACTCCCTTAATGCCGGGATTTCATTACGTTCCCTATAACGATATTGCCGCACTGGAGAGCGCGATCGCAGAATTGGATAAAAACGAACGCCAAGTAGCAGCAATATTATTAGAAGCCCTCCAGGGCGAAGGGGGAGTTCGTCCCGGAGACCTCGCCTACTTCCAAAGAGCCCGCCAGCTTTGCGACGAAAAAGGCATCTTACTAATTCTCGACGAAGTGCAAGTCGGTATGGGTCGCACCGGCAAGTTCTGGGGATACGAGAATTTAGGTATCGAACCAGATATCTTTACCTCCGCCAAAGGACTCGGCGGCGGCATCCCCATCGGCGCGATGTTGTGTAAATCTAGTTGCGATGTTTTTGAACCCGGCAGCCACGCCAGCACCTTCGGCGGCAACCCCTTTGCCTGCGCCGTGGCACTGTCCGTTTGTCAAACTCTCGAACGGGAAAACCTCTTGGCCAACGTCAGCGATCGCGGCGAACAGTTGCGGGCCGGCTTGCAGGCGATCGCCGCCAAACATCCCCAGACCTTCGCCGAAGTGCGGGGTTGGGGTTTGATTAACGGTCTGGTGTTGAGCGAAGGAAGCGATCTAACTTCTATCGATATCGTCAAGGCCGCCATGGCAGAAGGTTTGTTAATCGTTCCAGCCGGTCCGAAAGTGTTGCGCTTCGTTCCGCCATTAATCGTCACAGCCGAGGAAGTGGACGAGGCAGTGGCAGCTACCGAGAAGGCGATCGCTGCGGTGGGTAATAGCTAACAGCGAACAAGCATTCCGGCCCGTTCTACGGGGATGCTGTAAAACGGACCGGAACGCCTGTTAAGTTGTCGTGCATTTAAACTTTATTT
>CALKCV010000087.1 GCA_938083405.1 uncultured Microcoleaceae cyanobacterium
ACCCACGAGGAATTGCGAAAAGAAGGAAAATTAAAATAGCCTTATGATTATTATTGTAGAACTCCACAAGGAGATTTGTGTCGCATAAAATTATTTTTTGTCTCTGTTCCATGCTTCTTGGCCTAGAGATTCAGTTGTAATCTCTTTGTTCTCCCAGAGTCCAGCAAGGTCAAAAAAATCTTGGTCTGTGTGGGTGTTGATGTGGGGATCGGATTTTTTTTGTTGGCGATCGCCCGCTAATCTCCTTTGGAGGACCATCAAGAGCTAGCGATCGCCTGCTGTGGCTTTCGCGATAAGTTCACAACTTCTCTTCCGCTTTCGGCCTGCTGCTTTTGCAAATCGGCAAAGATAGCTTTCAAATTATGATTGAACGAACTAGAGTATTCTTCGCGAATTGTGTGAATTTCTTCGACGATTTCATCTCGATACATGATTAACCTCCCAGAAGTTCGTAAAGTCTAAATGAGTCCTAATTTTTGCATAATGCCTATTCAGCTTAACTATTTGAGAAGTCGGACAAAACCTGCTTGCTCAAAATGACGATCGCTGGTGAGTGCTTCTGTAATATTTCTTTGTTGCATAACAACAAAACTAGAACAGTCAACTAAGCTCCAGTTTTTGTCTTCTCGACTGTTCAATAATTGCCACGATCGAGCATCTGTTTCAGCGTCAATATGTAAGATATTAATGTAGGAAGATTGTTTTATGCTTTGGACAAACGTAATAATTTGAGGTCTGGTAAGTTGTAAGGGACTGGTTAGCAATGCGACCAGTTCAGCCATGATGTAATTAGTGGTAATAATTTTGTGATTCTGTTGCCGAGCAAGTCGGTAGAGAGTTGCAGCCAAAGAATGAAAAGGTTGAGAACGATCGACCAAGTTTCCCCAACCAGACGTATCTACAAAAAGTTTTGACATTTAAAGATTTCCTTCAGTTTTCAATAAATTTTTTCCCAAATAACGATCGTGATTTTCCGTCCAGTCAGGGATATTACTTTGAACCGACCCGATGAGGGGTTCAAAGGGATCGTCTGTAAAATGTTGAATAGAAACCATTAACCATTGAAGCGCAAACTCTTCTGGAGACTGTCCGCGACCTTGGGCGATTTCTAGCAAAGGTTGATACATTTCTTCTGGAATTTCTAAGTTCAATACTTGAGTCATAATTCGATCCTCTTAAGTTTTTTAATAAGATTCGCCGTAAGTCTAACGGGACGATCGCGATCTTTTTGAATTCTACCTCTAAAGACGAAGGCAACACAAAACCTCTTTGGCCTTCCGCTTCACCACCCCGACGCGATCGCCAGTTTCAATCGCACCAGTCACGCAATTTTTCAAGTCTCTTAGCGTAGAATTTACCATCGGTAAAAACTGAGGATGGACCTAGGGAAATTACACAACATCTGCTACCAAATAATTTTATTCTTTATCAGTGAAATACGATCCTCAAAAAGGGCGATCGCTACCGCAAACCGCCCCCTCTAATTATTACCTAAAACCCGAACCAACTTAAGCATCCAATAAAGATTCAAAAGTAGAACGCAAACCGCTAATATCCGCCACTCGCGCTACTAACAAACTATCCTTACCGGCATCTTTTAAACGCGAATTCCAATAGTGAATATTCTCCGCATTATTCATCCAGAAATTAATCACCGTTTCTACTACTTTATCCCCCGGCCAACCCTTTGTCGGACAAACATCTTCCACCGAACCTAAAAAAGCATCCAAAGTGCAGTCGCGGTTGGCTAAATATTCCACCTTAGCCTGGGGTTGTTCTTCTCGCAATTTTTGTTGTTCGTTAAAGAAGGTTAATACCGGAGAAACTCCCAAAAGTTCAAAAGTATATTTCATTTCTTTCCTCCCAAACAGTTTTTTATTAAAAATAGATGCCATTAAAAGTCAAAGCTTTTTACCCGCCCTTCGCACCTTTTTTTTAGCAGTCGTAAAGGGCAAGTGCTAAAGAGCGATCGCTCCCTCAACACCGTTCTATTTTTAGCAGTCTATCGGTTTGACTGCTAAAAAAAAATAAAGAGATAACCGCTCCAAAGCTTTAACTTCTATTGTTAGCAAACTTATTAAATAAATAGCAAGTTTTAAAAACAGTTTTTGTTAAATTGTTTACATTTAAGCAGCCAATTTTTAGCTTCCAGGGTTAAAGTAAGAGGGTGTATCCAATCTTTACGGTAGTCTCGGTAGCCCAGAAACCCGGTTTTTCCAAAAAACCGGGTTTCTTAATTCTGAGATGCGCCCCAAAACACAAAAATGGACCCCCAATTATTATTAAGCGATTTTAAAGGGGAACTTGCGGCCTTAACTGCTGCTTGTTTCTGGGCCCTGGCATCCGTGCTTTACAGTCGGGCGGGCCCTACGATCCCGCCAATAGTTCTCAATTTAATCAAGGGCTTAGTAGCGATCGCCCTCCTACTCCTCACCATTCTCCTCGGAGGTCAACTCCTACCAGAAATTGACCTCCAGGCATTAAGCCTGTTGCTAATAAGCGGCACGATCGGTCTCGGCCTCGGGGATACGGCCTTTTTTACCACCTTACAGAACTTGGGGCCGCGTCGAACCCTGCTGATGGAAACATTAGCGCCCCCACTAACCGCAATATTCGCTTGGCTCTTTTTGGGCGAAACAATCTCCGCTACCGCTTGGTGCGGCATTTTGTTAATTATTTTGGGCGTGGCCTGGGTAATTGCAGAAAGAGTGGAAGGCGGTAGTGGCGATCGCCGCAATTACCTCCAAGGCATCAGTTGGGCCCTCGTCGCCGAACTCTCCCAGGCCACCGGGGCCACTTTATCCAGGCAGGCCCTAATTACAACCACCATCAGTCCCTTATGGAGTACGCTTTTACGGCTGCTGGGAGGTACCTTCGTATTGTTGTTATGGGTAGCCATTGCTAGACCGAAATGGCAACTCTCCCAGCGATCGTGGGAAGAAGGGCGATCGCCGCGAACCGTAATAACTATTTTTATGGCCATACTTTTCGGCACTTATTTCGGTATTTGGCTGCAACAGACAGCCTTTAAATTTACCGCCGTCGGCATAGCTCAAGCCTTAAGCGCCACCAGTCCTCTATTCGTACTGCCCCTTGCCGTCTGGATGGGCGATAAACTCTCTTTTCGATCCGTAGTCGGAGTTATCCTAGCCCTAATTGGAATAGCGCTCTTATTCGTAGTTCGTTTGTAAGTAGGTAGGCAAAAATATTTACATAAAATGATTTTTTATTGCCCCGTAGAACAGGCGTCTCGCCTGTTTGGTATGTCCAATTAATTTTGCACGGGTACTTAACCGAGATTACAACTTAAAAAATCTTAACCTTAATTTGTCGTCACTACAGATATAAACTAAAATTATAAGCAATTTAATTAAAGTAGGCATTTCCTGTCCTCGACGAGGGACAACAATTATTTTCTAACCAAAGGAAAACTACAATGAACGATTACACAGACAAAGAAAGAGAACTCAAAAAACGAGAACAAGAACTATTAGAAAGAGAGCGAAAAATACGCCTGCTAGAAATGGAGGACGAACTTTACCAACAAGAAGTACAACCTCCATTGTACCAAACTTCGCCTCATACTAAACCAGAAAAAATACCGCCTAAATGGTATCGAAAAATGATAAAAATGGGTAAATGTGCCGGCATTGTTGTTGCCGTTGCCGTCGCCGCCGCTACTTAGGAATTTGGGTCGCAGCAGCTATTTTAGTGATGGGAATAGCTTGGGTTGGTTATCAAATTATGTTTTCTAAACAGAAAGATTAAATTTGGCAACGGATTTTGCAGAGGATTTAACGGATGGGTTATTGGGGATTTACAATTAATAATTGAATGTTAACTATTGATGAGGAGAAATAAATGGAAAATAGCAATTTAATGAACGATTTGGATAGAGTAGTTAGGGCTCGCCACGAAATAGCGAACCATCTGATGAATATCGCTGAAACTATTAATAAAGCGGAAACCGAAGGAGAAAATGGATCTGGAAAACTGGGCTTAGAAACAGAAAGCGAACATATTGGAATAGTTAGCAAAAACTTGTGGAAAGGAGTATTTAGACTCGTAGTATTGGGAGATTTGAAAAGGGGAAAGAGTACCTTTCTCAACGCCTTAATCGGCGAAAATCTCTTGCCTAGCGATGTCAATCCCTGTACCGCCATACTAACAGTTTTGCGCTACGGACAGGAAAAAAAAGTAACCGTTTACTTCACAGACGAAAATCCTCCCCAAGAGCTAGATTTTAAAGCCTTTAAAAAACAATATACCATCGACCCAGACGAAGCTAAAAAACTCCAAGCAGAAAATAAACTAGCCTTTCCTAATGTCGATCGCGCCGTAGTCGAATATCCCATACCATTATTAGAAAAAGGCATAGAAATTGTCGATACGCCGGGGCTAAACGATACCGAAGCAAGGAACAAACTTTCCCTAAGCTATATCAACAACTGTCATGCAGTTTTCTTTGTCTTCAGAGCAAGTCAGCCTTGTACTTTAGAAGAACGTCGC
>CALKCV010000088.1 GCA_938083405.1 uncultured Microcoleaceae cyanobacterium
AGAGATGTAGGGGCAAACTAAACCGGCGATAAATGTCATAATAACCCATTAATTTACCTGGACGAATGCTTTGCCCTCCCACGTTTAATCGCTAAAGCGATTACTACTAACTCTGGGTAAGGTGCCAGGAAGCACCCTACAATTTTAGATAAGCCGCCATTCGCGAGCATCCACAAAGAGAGACAAATGTCCCACGTTAGTCGTGGCAACTATAACCTCATCCCCCTCTATTTCTGTCAGCACCGTTGCTTGCGCTGCCAAAATTACATCCCCATCAATTTCCTTCGGGTCCGCCGTGGGCCGGCCTTGCTGCCTCGCTCGTGCCCACAACTCAGCCGCTTTCAGCATCGCTTCGGTGGTAATGGGAAGGTAGGCGATCGCTGTTTTGAGCGCGTCAAGCTTTCGGATACCTGCCAGTTTACCGGCGCGAATTAACTCGCGTCTAATTTCATAATCGGCAATTTCCGGCACCATTGCTTTATAGCCTCTTGATTTGAGAGACTCCAACCAATTTCTACATTCTAAGGAAATCGGCGTTGCTTTGGGATTTGTAACCATCCCTAAAGGACCAGAATCCAATAATACTATTTTACTCATTAGGGAACAAAGGTCGATTGGAGGACAAACGGTCTTCATCTAAAGCTTTTTGGAGAAACTCCCAGGTTTCTTTTTGTTCCTGTTCGTCTCCCTCCTCAGTCCACGACCTCAGCAATTCGCTGAGGGCTGTTTGTCGGGCCGCTTCTACCACCGGGTCGGGGTTTTTAAGTTCCGCCACAACTTTTTTATAGGGGTCTTCCGATGGCGAGTTCATGGCCACGCTTTCCCCAAACAAACGGATAATTTCCATTAGGTTAGGCCAGTATGCTTTGGGTATTTTATTGATTTCTAGTACCAACCATTCCATCGTTGCAGGTGACGGTGGGATTCGATCTGCGGGTGGTGATGGGGGCGCTGTTGTTTGGGGGTCGCTTTCTTTTTCCTTTACCTGTTCTGTCATTTTTACCTCCTTTGTTGGTAAGGTGCGCGCTCGGCACCCTACTATTATATCATTAAAAATTATCTTGTTTTATCTGCGGTTTGTTAACATTTTTAAGAAACCCGGTTTTTTCAAAAAACCGGGTTTCTGGGTAACGCAAAGTTATTGGTAAGGTGCGCGATCGCGTTCCCTACAATTAAAGAATTGAATTAGCAGCAGAAAGATTTAAGGGGTTCTCGTTAGGATGAGCTTCAAACCATAAGGCATCGGCACAAAAATCCAGTCCGTCGGGCCATTCTATATATCGACCTCCTTCGCCTAATTTGACTTGGGAGAAAAAGTCGCGATCGCCCAATTTATCAAACACCCCACCTTGTCGAATAATCGGTGTAAAATCGACAACAACTATCCCACCATTTGAGTAAATCAAACGCAATTTATAGTTGTTTTCAACAGTTACGCTGGTAATAATGTACGGCATAATTTACTCCTGTTTATTCTAGGGGTTCAATTGACAAAAGTGCCTGGGCTTGACGGCAACGGTTCCAGTTATCTAATAATTCTTGTTGATACAATGCCGCCCATTCCAATATCATAGAACGGACTCTATTTGGCGCTTTTCCTTGTATTATCGTAATCGGTGAAATGCCAACAATTAACTCATATTCGCCATAAACGGCGTGAAAATGAGGTGGCGCATGGTCGTTGTAAAAGATCCCAATTATGATTCCGTAGAACTGGGATATAACTGGCATCTAATTTTTCCTTTCTGTCTCCTAAATTGGTAAACTGCTCGACGCGATCGCTACTAACTATCGGTCGCGGTGCGCCGCGCGCACCCTACTAGCGCAGCACTTTTTCTGAGAACAGGCGCGTACAAATCCATTGTTTTCTCTGTGGTTTGTTGACATTTTTAAGAAACCCGGTTTTTATTACAATACCTTCGCCCTAAAACTCGTAGGTCGGGCTCCGGGTAGCGAAACGAACACGAAGATGTTGGGTTGCGCTGCCCTTGACCCAACCTACGAATGGTATTTTTCCGCCATCAGGCGAAGGTATTGTTGAAAAAACCGGGTTTCTGGATAACACTTATTGGTAAGGTGCCGGGCGCGCGCCCTACTCAAAGTCCCCCCTTTTCAAGGGGGGATTTAGGGGGGATCGCATCCCTTCCCTACTTACCGGCACCCACTGGCATACCTAAAATATCCTCAATCTTCGGCATCTCCTCCAACGGAACCACCCGACCTTCATCCTCAAAATTAGCAATCTGGTCGAAATTCAAATACCGATACAAATCCGCAGCAAACGGATCCAGCTTCTTCGTCACAATTTCCAGATACTCCTCAACAGTCGGAATGCGACCCAACAAAGCACAAACCGCCGCCAACTCAGCAGAACCCAGATAAACCTGCGCCCCTTTACCCATGCGGTTGTTGAAATTGCGCGTCGAAGTCGAGAACACCGTCACGCCATCTTCCACTCGCGCCTGGTTCCCCATACACAAAGAACATCCCGGCATCTCCGTCCGCGCCCCAGCAGCAGCAAACACGCCATAAATACCCTCATCGCGCAACTGCTGCTCGTCCATCCGCGTCGGCGGGCAGATCCATAACCGCACCTTCACAGGTCCAGCACCTTCCAAAATTTTCGCCGCCGCGCGATAATGTCCGATATTCGTCATGCAAGAACCAATAAACACTTCGTGGATGGTATCTCCCGTACATTCCGACATCAACTTCACGTTATCCGGGTCGTTGGGTGCCGCGACTATCGGTTCCTTAATCTCGTTCAAATCAACCTCGACGACCTCGGCATACTCCGCATCCGCATCGGCCGCCATCAGAGTTGGATTTGCCAACCATTGTTCCATCTTCGCAACCCGACGCATAATCGTCCGGGCATCCTCATAACCCCGGGCAACCATATTGCGCATCAGGGCGACATTAGAGCGCAAATATTCCGCAACCGTCTCCGTGCCCAATTTAATCGTCGAACCGGCGCAAGAACGTTCCGCCGTAGCATCCGTCAATTCAAAAGCTTGCTCCACTTTCAGATCTGGCAAGCCTTCCATCTCCATAATGCGGCCCGAGAAAACGTTCTTCTTATTCTCGCTCCCCGCCGTGACCAAACCTCGCTGCATAGCAACATAAGGAATAGCGTTAACGATATCCCGCAGAGTAACCCCCGGTTGGAGCTCTCCCTTAAACCTGACCAATACCGACTCCGGCATATCCAAAGGCATCAAACCCAAGGCAGCGGCGAAGGCAACCAAACCGGAACCCGCCGGGAAAGAAATGCCCAAGGGGAAACGAGTATGAGAGTCGCCCCCGGTTCCGACCGTATCCGGTAACAACATCCGGTTTAACCAAGAGTGGATGATGCCATCTCCAGGGCGCAGGGCGACGCCCGCGCGAGAGGCGAAAAAGTCTGGCAGATCCTTGTGAGTGTTGATATCGACCGGTTTCGGGTAGGCTGCCGTGTGGCAGAAACTCTGCATCACTAAATCGGCGCTGAAACCGAGGCAGGCTAGTTCTTTCATTTCGTCCCTGGTCATCGGTCCGGTGGTGTCTTGGGAACCGACGGTAGTCATCAAGGGTTCGCAGGAAGTACCGGGGCGCACTCCGGGAACGCTGCAAGCTTGACCGACCATTTTTTGGGCGAGGGTGAAGCCTTTGCCGGTGTCTGTCGGTGTTTGGGGGCGGACGAAAACGTCGCTGGGTTCTAATCCCAGGGCTTCGCGGGTTTTGTCCGTGAGGCTGCGCCCGATTAATAGCGGAATGCGTCCGCCGGCCCGTACTTCGTCGAAGATGGTTTCCGGTTTGAGGGTGAAAGTGGAGATGACTTCGCCGGCTTCGTTGGTAATTTCGCCTTTATAGGGGTGGATGGTGATTACCGCGCCAGTTTCCATTTTGCTGACGTCGCACTCGATGGGGAGGGCGCCGGAATCTTCCGCAGTGTTGAAGAAGATAGGGGCGATTTTGCCGCCGAGGACGTAGCCGCCCGATCGCTTGTTGGGGATATAGGGAATGTCTTCGCCGATGTGCCACAGCATTGAGTTGCAGGCAGATTTGCGCGAGGAACCTGTGCCGACTACGTCGCCGACGTAGGCTACGGGGTGTCCTTTTTTCTTCAGTTCGGCGATGGTTTCGAGTCCTTCCGGCATCCGCGACTCCAGCATGACTAGGGCGTGGAGGGGGATGTCGGGGCGGGTGGTGGCGTGGGGGGCGGGGGAGAGGTCGTCGGTGTTGGTTTCCCCTGGGACTTTGAAGACGGTTACGGTTATGGCTTCTGGCAATTTCTCCCGAGAGGTAAACCACTCCGCTGCGGCCCAGGAGTTTACTACTTCTTTGGCGTATTTGTTGGTTTTGGACAGTTCGATGATGTCGTGGAAGGCATCGTAAACTAGGAGGATTTTGCTCAGGGCGCAGGCCGCGACGCTGGCAATTTCCGAGTTTTTAGATTGGATTAGGTCTATTAGGGATTGGACGTTGTAACCGCCGACCATTGTCCCTAGCAGTTCGGCGGCGTAGGTGGGGGTTATTAGGGGGCTGGTTATTTCTTGTTTGGCGATGGCCGTTAGGAAGCCGGCTTTGACGTAGGCCCCTCCATCCACTCCGGGTGGGACGCGATCGCGCAGTAGTTCCAGCAGTTTTTCTTCTTGTCCCGCCGGCGGATTTTTGAGCAGTTCGCATAGCTCTGATGTCTGTTCTGCGTCTAGGGGCAGGGGGGGAATTCCTAATTTCGCCCTTTCTTCAACTTTTTTACCATATTTGTCTAACATTGTCAAGGTCTCCTTCAAAGAATTTTCGGCTTTTAGTTTTAGATTTTAGATGTGGGCAGCAATTGGAAGATTGCTAGAAACCCCATTCATATCAAAACTTAGCGTAACTTAAAAAAACAGTGGCTTTGAATACCAATATTAGGAACTGTTTTACTCCTATCCTTTTTTAGCTTACCCGTAATGAGTACGCTAAAAGGCAAATTCGAGAAAACCCCCGGGAGATAATGAAGCAAATGACAAGCGATCGGCAATTGCCCTGAAAAATCTTCTTTGTAGCCTGTTGCCTGACGAATGCGGCGCGCGTCTTCATATTAGACCGGCGCCACCGAGGAGGAGGCCAGGGTCGGCGCACTCGCCCAATTAATAGGTGTAATATCAATTAACAATGAACTTTTTCCCAATTAACAATTGGGTCTTAGGCGTAAAACCATTGATTTTACTAGCTTTGCCTTTTTTACCCTCTTGTTTTTCCGCGCGGTTATTTATTGCGACTTGATATAAAAACTCTCGATATTCTTAAAGAAACTTAAAGAAACAATTGTTTGGAGCCAAAAAAAGAACTAAGATAATAAATGGGGATCGAGGTATTTATCCTCATAATTGTCAGAAATAGACAGAGCTGCAAGACCTATTGCGGATTTTATGGTAAGAGGTAGAAAATAGAATTGTGGTAAATAAGCGAGTAAAAGCGTTTGAGAAAAAGTACCAAATAGGTATCTCTAGAACTAGCGTGGGTAGGCGGGCAAAGCTGATTATGAAAGACAACATCGCACAGAGAAAGGAAGCGTGGGGGGCGATCGCTGAGGCAATGCCCGTAGCAATAGCGATCGCTTCTTCAGGGGAGGGGACAACATTATATGAGAACGAACTGTTTCGAGAAACCTTTGGACTGACAAAGGAAAACTCTATGGATCGTTCCCCATCTGAGTTATATTACAATCCGAGCCAGTACGAAGAATTAATAGAAGAATTGCGCCGTGAAGGTTCTGTAGGGGGGCGAGAGGTCCGACTATTGAGGGCAGATGGCAGCCAATTTTGGGCTACCGTCTCGATGAGAACTGCGAATGTTTGCGCAGAAACAGTAATAATTTCGAGCTTTGCAGATATTAGCCAGAGCAAATCAGTAACCGATGCTTACCACCGACAAGCGGTGGCTCTAGAAAATATTTTCAAAAATATTTTTGAAAATATTTACGACGCGGTGGTTATTACCGATATGCAAGGTCGCGTGGAGGACTGGAATTCGGCAGCAAAAAGAATGTTTGGCTACAGCAGAGCCGAAGTTTTGGGCAAAAGTCAAGAGATTTTGCACCCGGACTCCCAGGCAGAGTCCCTAACAAAGAAGATAATAGAAAGCATCAAAGTTAACGGCCGTTGGGTGGGTGAGATTAATTTCATTCGCAAAGACGGCAGTGCGGGGGTATGCGAAACGACGGTGGTGCCGATGCTCGATCGAGGGGGAAAGATGGTCGGCACGATCGCCGTCAACCGAGACATCAGCGAACAGAAGCGATCGCAAGCTGCAGAAAACCGATTGCTAGAATCGATACAGTTGCGAGCTCGCCTGCAGGAGGCGGTGGCTTATTTGGGGCAAGAAGCTTTGATGGGGGCCCGGCTGTCTGTATTGATGGATAAGGCAGCGAGGTTACTAGCCTCAAGCCTAAACGTGGAGTTGAGCAATATCCTAGAGCTGCAGCCGGGAAATCATGCCTTTTTCGTGCGCTCTGGGGTGGGGTGGCAGGAGGGAATCGTCGGTCGCGCAACACTCAGCGCTCATAATTCCCAGGCCGGCTATACTCTGCGGGTAAATGAGCCTGTGTTCGTGAAGGATTTACGAGTGGAAACCCGCTTTTCGGGGACTCCCCTGCTGCACAATCATCGGGTGGTAAGCGGACTTAGCGTCCAGATCCCTAACATCGGATTTAGTACGGGGAAACTTACGGAAACCAAAGGCTTAAAAGGAGAGCTTCAAGCAGCAGAATCTAAGGAACCATGGGGAGTTTTGAGCGTTCATACGACGGATTATCGGAATT
>CALKCV010000089.1 GCA_938083405.1 uncultured Microcoleaceae cyanobacterium
GGAATTTCGACAACGCAGCGACATCGGCATTACCACTCAAGCCTATCTGCGCGAGAGCGAAGCAGACCTGCGGGGCATTATCGAATGGGCGAAAAAACGGGGTTGCCCGGTAACGGTTCGTTTGGTCAAAGGTGCCTACTGGGACCAGGAAACTATTACCGCCTTACAAAATCACTGGCCCCAACCGGTATATAACGAGAAAGAGGCTACGGATGCTAACTTCGAGAAACTAACTCAGTTAATGCTGGAGAACCATCAATATATCTACTCCGCCATCGGCAGCCACAACGTTCGTTCTCAAGCTTTGGCAATGGCCGTGGCCCAAACTCTAAAAGTACCGAGTCGCTGTTTCGAGATGCAAGTCCTCTACGGCATGGGGGACCAGTTGGCAAAAGCTCTAGTGGAACGGGGCTATCGGGTTCGGGTTTACTGCCCCTACGGCGACCTCCTCCCGGGAATGTCTTACCTCATACGCCGCCTCCTAGAAAACACCGCCAACAGTTCCTTCATCCGCCAAAGTTCGGAGGAACGTCCGGTGGAGGAGTTGTTAGCTGCGCCATCTGCTAGCGGCGAAGGTACGATTCACGATACTGCCAAAGTCGTCTTCCCCAACGCCGCCGATACTAACTACGCCGATGCCAAACTCCGCCAGAAGGCTTTAAACAATCTTGCTTTGGTTCGCGAAGAGTTGGGCCAGACTTATTTACCTCTGGTAAACGGCGATCGCCTCAATACTGAGAATTTAGTTGATTCCGTCAACCCCTCCAACCCCAAGCAAGTTGTCGGCAAAATTGGTTTGATAGATCTAGAAGGGGCAGAAAAAGCTTTAGCCGCCGCCAAAGCAGCTTTGCCCCAGTGGCGCAAGACTCCGGCAAAGGAACGGGCGGATATTTTGCGCAAAGCGGCAGATATTATGGAAAAGCGGCGCTACGAACTGACGGCGTGGATGACTTTTGAGGTCGGGAAAGTCTTGCAACAGGGAGACGCGGAGGTTTCCGAGGCCATTGATTTCTGTCGCTATTACGCCGACGAGATGGAACGCTTGGATGGCGGCTATCAATTCGATGTGGCAGGAGAAACCGATCGCTACCATTACCAATCTCGCGGCATTACCTTGGTCGTTTCCCCCTGGAACTTCCCCATGGCAATTCCTACGGGCATGACCGTGGCATCTCTGGTTGCGGGGAATTGCACTTTATTAAAACCGGCCGAAGTTTCCTCGGTTATCGCGGCAAAAATTGCCGAAATTCTCGTGGAAGCGGGGATGCCTCCGGGAGTATTTCAATACGTTCCTTGCAAAGGTTCCACCGTGGGCGATTTCATGGTCAAGCATCCAGATGTCAATACCATCGCTTTTACCGGTTCCCAGGAAGTGGGATGTCACATTTTTGCCGAAGCGGCGATTTTGCGCCCGGGGCAGAAACATCTCAAGCGCGTTATTGCGGAGATGGGGGGCAAAAATGGGGTTATTGTGGATGAAAGCGCGGATCTCGACCAGGCGGTGGCTGGAGTGGTGCAGTCTGCTTTCGGTTACAGCGGGCAGAAGTGTTCTGCTTGTTCCCGGGCGATCGTTTTAGCGCCGGTTTACGATAAGTTTGTGGAACGGTTGGTGGAGGCGACGCGATCGCTCAATGTCGGCGATGCGGCAAAACCGAGTACCCAGGTGGGACCGGTTATCGATGCCAAGGCACAAAAGCGGATTAAGGAATATATCGAGAAGGGCAAGGAGGAAAGCGAAGTGGCGATCGAGGTGGCAGCGCCGGAGGTCGGTTATTTTGTCGGGCCCACGGTATTTGCCAACGTGCCACCCACGGCGACGATCGCCCAAGAGGAAATCTTCGGGCCGGTCTTGGCCGTGACGAAGGCGCAGAATTTTGACGAAGCCTTGGAGATTGCTAACGGTACTCTCTATGCTTTGACTGGCGGGTTGTATTCTCGGACTCCTTCTCATATAGACCGCGCCAAGGCAGAGTTTGAGGTCGGGAATTTGTATATCAACCGGGGGATAACTGGGGCGATCGTTTCCCGGCAACCCTTTGGCGGCTTTAAGCTATCGGGCGTCGGTTCCAAAGCGGGCGGTCCCGATTATTTGTTACAATTCTTGGAACCGCGAACTATAACCGAAAACGTTCAACGTCAAGGTTTTGCGCCTATTGAAGGTGTGGAGTAGCAGTTAGTCGCGATCGCTACAGCAGTGACAGTTCGTAGTAATCGCGAAGAGCGATTAAACTATATAAATCGCTCTTCGCGATTACTACAAACAAGATTTTGAGGTTAGAACGCTATTTGTGACCCACTACCAAATTATTAATTATTAATTATTAATTATTAACTATGCCCTACAGTCAATTCACCGTTGAAGATGTCGTTACGCAATTTGACATAACCCTCGTGGAGAAAGCGGGAATTTTTGCTAAAACTCCAGAGGTAAAAATTAGCGAACTTCTGGAAAAAATTCTCGAATATAACGTTCCTTTAGCTTTAGCTATTGCTTCGGAAAAAGCGCGGTCGGAAATGATTATCGCGCCAATTTTAATCGAACTAAAACAGCAATTATCAGATAATATTAGTTTTTTTTCTGGGAAAGATTTTACCGTGGATGCCGAACAAGGATTAAACGGTTTTTGCGATTTTTTGATTAGTCTTTCTGCGGAACAAATTTTTATTAATGCGCCGGTCATTACTCTGGTGGAGGCTAAAAATGATAACATCGACTCTAGTTTGGGGCAGTGTATGGCGGAAATGGTGGGCGCGGGGTTATTTAATCGGCGTAAGGGTAGGGAAATTAAAACTATTTATGGAACTGTTACTACGGGCAGCGTTTGGAAGTTTTTAAGGTTAGAAGGACGGGTAGTAGAAATAGATTTGCAGGAGTATTATCTCAGTCAATTAGGGAAAATAATCGGCATTCTTAAATCTGGAATAGATGTTAATATCAATTAATAATTAATAATTGAGGGGAAAGAAAGTGCGGCTTCCTTGTTCCGCCTTGCCCAAACCCTTTTTTCCTCTCTTTATTGTCTTATGGTTCTAGATCGCGACTCTATCTAACTTACCAGAGAATTACAGAAGTGGGGGTTAGTCAATTAAAATTAGAGGTTGAAAAACTTGGATGTTGCGCTCTGCTTATTACTC
>CALKCV010000090.1 GCA_938083405.1 uncultured Microcoleaceae cyanobacterium
AAAAAGTAATGCAACAGTAGAAAAAATCTAAAAAGTCTCTTATCTGTTGCCTGTTGCCTGTTGCCTGTTGCCTAAAGCATTAATATTTTAGACACATCTCAAATAGAAATGGTATAAGCCAGTGCGTTACCGTTGCTGCGGCACCCGGGGCCCGCGAAACCCTCCGGCACGCAACGCTTACGCGACGGTTGGCCTCGGCAAGCGATCGCCTGCCGGCAGCAACTCCCAATTCCCCCGGCTGGAGAATTATCCAGGCTCCCAGGGAGCGCCGACCGTCACTGGTACGGAGTCGAAATCGTAAAGCGTAACCTCCGCTAAAGTTTCGATCCAAACCGTCGCCCCGCAATCGTGAGGCCGGTCCGGTCGATAGACTACCCGGCAGGGTCCGTGAATTTCCGCTTCGCGACCTCTCCCCAGACTGCGACTTCCCCGCTTTACCGACACGACAGGTTTTTCCGTCGCGCCGTGTTTCTGGTTGTAACCGATGCTCTGCCGATTGATGTGAACCGTGTTATCCGCGCAATGCTGCCTCGGTCTCCAGTTCGGTTTGGGGCCGCGCTTTCCTTTCGCGACTCTGGGCATTCCTTTAAATAGAGGAATAATCCAAGCCCGGGCGATTTTTTTCGCTCCTTGGATCCGTCCTTGTTTTAATAACAGCCTGACTCTTTGAGCGGTCACTCCCAAAAGATTCGCTGCTTCAGTGGTTCCGACAAACATAAAGCAATTAACAATTAACTTTTTCCCATTAGGGTTTTGCTACATTTCGTTTCGCATTCTGCATTAAGTACCCGTGCAAAATTAATTGGACATACCAAACAGGCGAGACGCCTGTTCTACGGGGAAATAAAAAATTATCTTATGTAAATATTTTTGCCGACCTACTTAAGTACAAAAAACTATTGCGACTGTCGCAACAGTTTACCAGAAGGGGGCGGAGGTTTCAACTGCGTTAGAAGAAGTTGCTAAAGGGAAGGTAAAAAATCTACCAAACGCCTCCGCCATAAGGTTTGTAGGGTTTGGCAGTTACTAGGCCGCAAGCTTACCTTTAACCCTCGAATTGCTCCTCCCGAGGGCTTAAAAATCGTCTAAAGTCTAAATTATAACTAGCAGCAAATCCCCCAAAAGCTTATGGTATGGAGTTTTGAACCTTTGCCCGTTCCGAGGATTCTGCTTCAATTTAGAGGAGTTGCCGCTAATCTCTTTTCAGGTCTAATTGGTCGCGCGCTCGGTTTAAAATGCGCCTATTTTCTAAAATCTAAATGGAAAAAGAAATCGCTTGAATTACAACACTCTCTTCTTTTTCAAAGCGCAAGTTCTCTCTCTGGGGGCGATCGTAGGGAAACAGGAACGGACAAGATTTTGCCAGTGCCGGTTCTATGCCCCAACAGGCAGGATGCCTGTTCTACGGGAAACGCCAATTTTGGGGAAATTCCCCGATGCTAAAATGGTTCTTTTGTATTAGATCGAGTTGGCGAAGCGGACGGATTACTTACTTTCGAGCAAAAACTCTATAATAGGAAGGAATCGCCCGCCCGGCTAATAGATCGCTCGTGCAAACCGTACTATTTATTTATTGACCATGAAATTAGCAACCAAAATCGGAACTAAAGCTTTGTTACTCGTATCCGCGCTTTTGGTATCCGTACCAGTAGCAGCTAAAGCGGAAAATTATGAAAATCTTCGCCTGCTTCGAGTTTTCGACGGCAATTTTGTCCAAGTCGAGTTCGAGAATAAAGAAAACATGACAGTCCGTTTGGCTTGCGTGGACATCCCGTCCCTCCCAGAAGGACGTTGGGGAACTCGCGCTTCTACTAGAATGTCGTCTTTATTGCCGATGGGTGCCACTCCCACGGTCAGCACTTTCAGAGAAAACAGCGATGGGGAGTTGCTGGCGGAGGTGTTTAACGATCGAGGTGAGAATGTGGGACTGGAAATGATTAAAAGCGGTTATGCCACGAGCGATCGCCTCGAAGATTGTCCGGCGGCGGATCTATACGAACAAGCTGAATTTGAAGCGAAGCAAAATAGACGGGGTATGTGGAGGGCGTCATCAATTAACAATTAACAATTAACAATTAACAATTGTTAATTGAGATTACCAAGCTGGCCTGCAACCTCCACTATAACTATGCTATAGTGGAGGTTGTTTTTTTTCCGCGTTGGGGCTTTGAATAGTCATGCAAAATAAGATGAAGGTCCGACAATTATTAATTATTAATTATTAATTATTAATTACTTATGAAGGTCCGACAATTATTAATTATTAATTATTAATTATTAATTACTTATGAGTTTACCGATTGTTTACCATCCAGATTACGTCGCGCCCCTGCCAACAGGTCATAGGTTTCCGATGGTGAAGTTTCGGCTTTTGTACCAAATGCTTCTGGCAGACGAAGTGGTAGAGCGATCGCGAGTTTATACTCCTACCCTGCCGGGGCGGGAGTTGCTGGAGTTGGTTCACGATCGCGATTATGTAGCGGGCTATTGCGACGGCACTTTGGATGCGAAGGCCCAGCGCAGGATCGGCTTGCCGTGGAGTCCTGCCGTAGCGAACCGAACTTGTATTGCTGCTGGCGGGGCAGTGTTAACGGCGCAACTGGCGATGGAATATGGTTTGGCTTGCAATACGGCGGGGGGTACTCATCACGCTTTTCCCAGTTTTGGTTCGGGGTTTTGTATTTTTAACGATATAGCGATCGCCATTCGGACTCTACAGAAATTAGGGTTGGCGCAAAAGATCTTAATCGTAGATTTAGACGTGCATCAGGGCGATGCCACGGCTGTTATTTTTCAAGACGATCCTCGGGTTTTTACTTTTTCCATGCACTGCCAGGCGAATTTTCCGGGTAGGAAACAAAAGAGCGATTTAGACGTACCTTTGCCAGTGGGAATGGAGGATGATGAGTATTTGGAAACTTTGGCAAAATATTTACCGGATTTGTTAGAGACGCTTAAGCCAGATTTAGTATTTTACGATGCGGGAGTCGATACTCATAGAAGCGATCGCTTGGGGAAATTAGCCTTAAGCGATTCTGGTTTGTGGCGCAGAGAAAGGCTGGTTTTAAACAGTTGTCTTAAAGCAGGTTATCCAGTAGCGGCCGTTATTGGCGGCGGTTACGCCGACGATCTAAACGATTTAGTTTATCGACATTCAATTTTGCATCGAGTGGCGGCGGAAGTTTTTTTAAAGTACGGGCTTTAGGCGAGACGCCTGTTATCCGCCACCGTAGAACAGGCGTCTCGCCTGTTCTCCGCCACAAGTGAAAATTAAGAAACCCGGTTTTTGGGAAAAAACCGGGTTTCTGGGCCGATGCTCTTTTTAAATCGCTGAAGCGATCGCACGCGAACTTACACGATAGCGAAATCGCTACCTTGCAATGCCTGTCCTTTATCTAAACTCAAGGGAAAGACAAAATCGGCATTCTGCTGGGGAGTACCGTCGTTGGGGGTACCGACAATATCGAAATCAAATTGAAAAGATTCCTTTTTGCGAGTGGGACCGTATAATTCTAGTTCCAGTTCGAGAGGAACCCCTACAACACTATTAGTGGTAGAACCATTGAAGTAGATTAAATCTCCGACTTTGAATTGTTTGTTGAGTCGAGTTGAAAAGGGGTTGACTGTAAAACTCAGTTCGTTTGGATAACCGCCGCCTGGAGATCCCCATTTAAAGGAGTGAGTATCAACACCTGCGAATACCGGGTTAGGGTTCTCTACCCCCGGGTCCGGTTCTCCCCATTTGCCATTGAAGAAGCCTTCAAATTTTACAGCCATTATTAATTTCTCCTTTGAGAGTATATAGAGGTATCGTCCTTTTGGCCTGGAGACAGCTATTGCCTCCATTAACGCTCTACCTGCGTTTTTTGAGATTATAAGTGTGTTGAAAAAAAATCAACATTTGAAACAAAATTTAACATTTTTACCGCTCGGGCCCGGAGCGAAAAAAATTCCCCCTTGTCAAATCGATGTTTTGATGTTATCTTTAATTTATAAGGGGTCGTTCGCCCCTACGCTTGACTAATAATTCAACACATTGTCCAATA
>CALKCV010000091.1 GCA_938083405.1 uncultured Microcoleaceae cyanobacterium
AATTGTTAATTGTTAATTGTTAATTGTTAATTGTTATAAGCCGCTACATCGTTAAAAAGCTCGAATATTTGGTAGCAAAAGTCTTTAAGTTTAGCAGCCGACTCCGGCGCGGGTTCGCTAGCGCCCACAAAACCCCAATTATCCACCGTTGATAATTTCCATTGTTGGCCCCGATGGTCGTATCCCGCCGCCTCTACGCCGATGGCCCGCCGATAAGCTTCTAAGGGGTCTTGATAAAATCTTATCTGAACCAAAATACACCGACTTTGGAGCAATCGGCTTCTGCCTGGAAAGTGGAACCCAATATCGATAGAATCTGGATCCACCAGTTCCCTCGTCTCTGGGTCGTTCATCCAGGGCTTTAGATCTACTCTAACATCGGGAAAATGCGACTTAAATAAATTGACAACGGCAGCAATTTTGCTGGCCACTTGGAAGTTATTGGCCTGTTCTGCGGCATTCATGGCTTTATGCCTCCTCAAAAATAGAGTTAAATTAAGATTAATTACTTAATTTAACCAAAGATTAAAAATTGTTAGCTGCGGACATTTGCCGACTATAACCAGCAAAAATGCTTAAACTTAATTCAATTTTTATTTTTCAAATTCCCAATTATTGGGTAAAACCTCTCAGCTACTCTCTATGACTTCGCTATTCTTGGGGGCATCCGACCCTTCTTGCACTGCGCCCCGGACCTGCACCCGAGCAAATCTCAAACCGCTAACCCCCTGCAAAGGTTCCACCATTCCCATTTCTATTTTCTCCTCAACCCAACCCTCGCGAGCCAAGTAGTGGAGATATTGGCGATACTCGTGCCACTCTTCCTCCGTGGAATAAACCACTGTTAACATTCCTGTTTGAGTAATTCGGTCTTTAGTTTCTTTATCGATCGCTTTATCAATTCGCTTTTTCACTATTTCATAGCGAATATCCCGAGTCCCCTTCACATCAAACAACTTTTCCGTGCTTTCGTTATGATAAATATCCATAGTATGATTTTGCACGAAAATCAGATGAGCGACCTCAAGCATACCTTCCGACTCTGCCTCTATTCTCATGGCAGTTCTGGCGCAATCGCAAACTGCGCGCAGTTGGTCGTAACGCAGACTCCGCAAATGAAACAGGGTAAAATTATCGTTTATAGATTTTCCAATATAAATGGTATGATCTATACCATCGCTGGCTTCAAAGTCGCAGTGGTGGGGGATAGTTTCCTGCATTAGTTTTTGCCAAGATTCCCAAGTTACTTGGAGGTTGCTATTAATGGTATGGAGCATATCGTCGTAGCGATCGCGCGCTTTATAAACCGACTGGTGTTCGTTATCGCAAGCTGCTTGATAAGCTTCCACGGCCGCTTTAGCTACCTCTCCAGAGCGAGCAAAAAACTCAAAGTAAATTTCAAAATTGTCTCGGAGATACTCAACTGCAGTCACTTCAATATCGACAGTAATTCTTTCTTTTAACTGTTCTACATACTCAACCAAATCTTCTCTTAGCCTTTGCCCGAGAGCCGTTTCATTGCACTGGCAAACAGCATCTACTACTGCTAAAGCTAATTGAAATTGCTCCATTAAATCCTTTTGGATAGCGCTGTTGCGTTCGATGGAGGAACCGCGAATATCGGAAATGCCGTAGAGGGGATAAACCCTGTCAAATACTATAGTTTCCGGCGGCAAGCCCAAACTGCGACGTTCTGCCTCTTGCACGAAGCGCCATTCCACCGCCGGATGAGTGTTACGGATATTGGTAAAGCGCTGTTGGATGGTCTGCCGAAGGGCAGTTATGAATGCCGGAGTAAGGCTTTCGGCCTTTTTGCGCTCTACCGCAGAAAAGCTTCCCGCGCGATCGCAAGTCAATCCTATCATGCCTAACAATTGGGGGTTGCCATTACCGTTACTCCTGTTGCTGGCATTAACTACCAGAGGAATGAGTAACAAAGAGCGAACCCCTATTTGCTTTAAATATTGCTCGCACTCAGTTTTACACTCGCGCCGCAAGTCCGGTACGTACCAAACTTCATTAGCAGAGACCGCCCCCATAATTGCTGAGTCTTCCAGAGAGGACTTTGAGTAAACAATAGGCTTATTAGTTTTGGTAAGATATTCGCTGCCGATAAATAAATGTACTTCATAACCTTCGTTGCGCAGCAGAATAATATCCGTCGCGCCAAAGAGCGATCGCAACCCTTCGTGGATTTGCTCGAATTTTTCTGGTATCATTATCGAGTCGCGCTCTATCAGCAGTTGCGTCAATCTTTCTATTCTTTCTCTATCGCTCGCATCTAACCCTTCGAGCAGAAGGAGTCCTTCTATTTGATAGTTATCCAAGCGCAATTTTTCGGCTAAGATTTCCAACTGCTGGGGCTGACTCGACCAACCTTCTCGTTCTGCTGCCGACATTAATTTTATCTTAAAGTCGGCAAATTCATCTAACTTTTGGTCGATCCGAGTAACTTTTAAATTCTCCGATCTCAGCCAGAATTCGATATAACGCCATTCTCCATCGACGGGATTTTTGACGCTAACAATTGCCGGCTCATCCAGCAGTTGTAGATGGTCCGCTTCAAAACGATATTGTTGCTGTAAAACGCGGCTGAGAATATGACGGCGGTACAATTGTTCGATAGCTTGAGCGTCCCATTCTTTAAAGAGTTCGTGCAATCTAGTGCCGACTTCTGGATATCTATTCTCGTCGCCTTTCTTTTTTTTGCGACTGCTGGCGTTGGCTAATCGACTGAAAGCTTGGTTGAGATAACGGATGCTGAAGGTTCCCGGTTCGATAATGGCCATCGCTACCTTGCTATTACGACCTTGGAATTCAAAGACCGCTTCTAGGCTTTGTTGCCATTGTTTGAGTTGCTCGATTCGATCCCCGCAATCGGGAATTTCTTCTGCTAATGTTTGCAAAAGCTGTTCCATCTCTGCTCGATCTTCCAAAGGGACGATATTGTTTTCTATTACAGAGGTATCTCTGCCAGGCAAGGTTTTTAGAGAATTATTATTTTTTTTATCTGATATGGTTCTCGAACTTCTACTCATGGCTGCTGCACCTGGTAATTTTGGTTTTTAAAAGTTATTTATAACCATCAAGGCAAAGTTTCCACAAAGGACTTTTCATTACTTATTTTTTCCAAAGTAAGGATTCTGCAAGTTCTCAAATGATGACTCGATTATACCCCTTGTCACAGATTGTGGGTTCATCCCCTACGGTCCCGGTTTTACTTTGACAAAAATACAACAACATGGTATTATCTATGATAGGTAACTCGCGATCGCTTAAGCTTTCTTAGTCCAAAACCAAAAGGAAAATTTTGTTTTTAATTAACGATCGGCATCAGACAATCCAACGCCAAATTAGAAAGCAATATTTTGAAAAAACTTAAAATAATATTTAGATTCCCAAGAGATGTTGGCGATGGATGCTAATAAAAGCCAAACTGCTCTCCACCGAGTCCGTTGGCAGCCAACTAAGTAGGCAAAAATTGTAAAAAACAGCAAACTGTTCTAAAATAGAAGACCACAAGCTAGCCAAAGTCCATTTATGTTTGAAGCCCTCGCCGATCGCTTAGAAGGAGCCTGGAAGAAACTACGGGGCCAAGATAAAATCTCAGACTCCAACATACAAGAGGCTCTCAAAGAAGTTCGTCGCGCCCTATTAGAGGCAGATGTAAACCTCCAAGTAGTCAAAGATTTTGTAGCAGAAGTAAGTACCAAAGCTAAAGGAGCAGAGGTTCTAAAAGGAGTGCGCCCGGACCAGCAGTTCGTCAAAATAGTCAACGACGAGCTAGTAAGGGTCATGGGAGAAACCAACGTCCCCTTAGCCCAAGCCGAAAATTCCCCCACCGTCGTCTTAATGGCAGGGTTGCAAGGAACAGGTAAAACAACGGCCTCGGCCAAACTAGCCTTACATTTGCGCAAAGAAAACCGCAGCGCCCTGCTGATAGCAACGGACATCTATAGGCCAGCAGCAATCGACCAGTTAGTAACCCTGGGCAAACAAATTGACGTCCCAGTTTTTCAACTCGGTACCGGTGTAGATCCAGTAGAAATAGCCCGCCAGGGACTCGAATATGCAAAAGCAGAAGGGATAGATACAGCGATCGTCGATACCGCAGGTCGCCTGCAAATAGACCAAGAACTCATGGCAGAATTGGCCAACATCAAAAAAACCATCCAGCCAGACGAAACTCTGCTGGTGGTAGACGCCATGACCGGTCAGGAAGCAGCGACTCTAACCCGCACTTTCAACGAAGAAATAGGTATTACAGGGGCGATACTGACTAAACTCGATGGAGATAGTCGCGGTGGGGCAGCCCTCTCGGTGCGGCGAATTTCCGGTCAGCCCATCAAATTTGTAGGGGTTGGCGAAAAAGTAGAAGCCCTACAACCGTTCTATCCAGAAAGGATGGCATCTCGCATTCTCGGAATGGGAGACGTCCTAACTCTGGTGGAAAAAGCTCAGGAAGAGTTCGACCTGGCCGACGCCGAGAAGATGCAAGAAAAGATTCTCAGCGCAGAGTTCGACTTTACCGACTTCCTCAAGCAAACTCGATTGATGAAGAATATGGGTTCTCTCGGCGGAATTATGAAATTAATTCCGGGAATGAATAAAATGAGCGACGACCAGTTACAGCAGGGAGAAACCCAACTCAAGCGGTGCGAGGCAATGATTAACTCCATGACCCCGGAAGAACGCAAAAATCCCAAATTGTTGGCATCCTCGCCCTCAAGGCGGCGGCGGATAGGGGAAGGTGCGGGTTATACTGAAAATCCCGAAAAAGAAGTAAGCAAACTGGTAAGCGATTTCCAGAGAATGCGATCGCTCATGCAACAAATGGGCCAAGGAAACTTTCCTGGTATGGGAATGCCGGGAATGGGCGGTGGAATGCCGGGAATGGGCGGTGGAATGCCCTTAGGAGGCAGAGGCCTTCCAGGCAGCCGTGGGAAAAAGAAAAAAAAGCAAAAGAAGAAAAAAGGCTTTGGCCAGCTTTGATCTGCCGGAAAAAAAAGACAGAAAGAGAATGGATGCAGCAGCTACTGCCACCAACTCCATTTAGGCTGATGAGTTACTAACAGAACGGGGCCAAATTTCCACGGAAAGAAAAAAGAAAACAGCTTACAATCGAAAAATCCAAACAGGAGTATATGGGATTGAAATGATCAAACTGCGATTGAAACGATATGGCAAAAAGCGGGAAGTCAGCTACCGGATAGTAGCTGCAGTTAGCACTTCCCGTCGCGATGGCCGTCCATTAGAAGAACTCGGCTTCTACAACCCAAGAACAGATGAAACGAGGCTGAACGTACCCGCGATTGTTAAGCGCCTTAAAGAAGGGGCCCAGCCAACAAATACCGTGCGTGACATACTGAGAAAAGCCAATGTCCTCGAACAATCCCGAACCGGAGTACAATTCCAATCCAGCGCAGCAGTTTCCAACGTCGGATCGACGCAAGGAAATGCCGACACCGAACCCCAATCCAGCGCCGATAACGAATCAAGTGAGGCCCCTGCCAATACCGAAACCGGCGAAGTCACAGGAGACATCGACACCGATGGAGACAGCCCCAGCAGCGAGTCCAACGAACCCACAGCCGTCAGCTAACCCAGACTATGCAGGAATAGTCCGGTTATTAATAGAGCCTTTTTTGGAATCGCCGGAGTCTTTGCGAGTAGATTGCGAAATACATCCTCGTCAAGCGAAAGCTTGGATAAGATTGGCCTTTGGGGAGCAAGAAAAGGGGCGCGTTTACGGTCGCGGAGGGCGTAATATTCAAGCAATTAGGACAGTGTTATCCGCAGTGGCACAATTAGCAGGTCACTCGGTTTACTTGGATATCTACGACAGCAATCCAGATAGCAACCGCTCTTTTGGGTCCAGAAACGACCGCGATCGCATGCCGCAGGGACGGCCTTCCCCTAGCAGGCCTTCGGGCAGCCGCCGTCCTAGCGTCGGCACTCCTCAAATTCGCTCTAGAGGTTGACAATAGCGGTGCATCCCACTTTTGTAATAGTTATTGCCAAAGATGGGATGCACCCAGAACGCGACCTTTGCCTCAGCAATAACCCAATTGAGAAATTGTTAATTGGTAAAACAGGCAGGATGCTTGTTATCCGCTTAATTGTTATAACCCATTCTCTAAGAGGGGATGGGCCCTACTTATTTGATTATCTAATGGGATAGAATTGAAAACTGCTAAAACTGTCGAACTGCCAAGTATAGATAGCGCCATCGCTCTTTCTGGTTATCGAGAAGAAAATATTAAAACTCTCGCTAGACTAACGGGGGCTGATGTGGTAATGCGCGGACAAGAGCTATTAATCGCCGGAACCGCAAATCAAGTAGAGAGATGCGAGAAAATAGTGCGATCGCTCCAACGCCTCTGGAAAGATGCTAAAACCATCACCGAGGCCGACATCGCCACCGCAGTTCGCGCCTTAGACACCAAACGCCAAGACCACCTCAAAGAATTACACCAAGACGTTCTGGCCACGACTAGACGGGGCCAAGAAATTCGCGCCAAAACCTTTCGTCAGTCGAAATATGTCCGAGCTATTCGCAAGCACGACCTCACCTTCTGCATCGGTCCTGCGGGTACAGGCAAAACTTTCTTAGCAGCAATAATAGCAGTTCAAGCCCTATTAAATGACGAATTTGAACGACTAATATTAACCCGTCCGGCAGTAGAAGCCGGAGAAAAATTAGGCTTTTTGCCAGGAGATTTACAACAAAAAATTAACCCCTATTTGCGCCCTCTCTACGATGCTCTCTACGAACTAATCGAACCCGAAAAAATGACAAACTTGATGGAAAGAGGCATCATCGAAGTAGCGCCTTTAGCATACATGAGAGGTCGCACTCTTAACAACTCCTTCGTCATCATGGACGAAGCTCAAAATACTACCCCCGCCCAAATGAAAATGGTCTTAACTCGCTTGGGTTTCCGTTCTCGCATGGTAGTAACTGGAGACGTCACTCAAACAGATTTGCCCTCAGATAAACAGTCGGGACTGACAGTAGCAGTAAAAATTTTGCGCAAAGTAGAAGGTATTGCCTTTTGCGAATTCTCTCAAGCTGATGTGGTCCGACATCCTTTAGTACAAAAAATTGTTGCTGCTTACGAACTACACGAAAAATAATTAATAATTAACAATTAATAATTAATAATTAGTTAAGCGGGCTTTGTTAATGGGAGATTATATTAACTTGATGCCAGGGGGTGACATAAATTTTGGTTCGCTTTCTTCAAGCCTAACTACTAAATTTTTAGGGCATCGGGAATTGGGAATAGAGAATTGGTCGGATATGGGAGAGGTTTGAGAGAAAGTAATAACAGAAAGTAGTTAATAAATGGAAAAAATATTCAGAGGTCATAATGATGAATTTATCTTTAAAATCCTCAAAATCCTCTTGGGTTAGAGCAGCCAGTATTGCTTGTCTGGTAGGGGTGCTAACTGCGGCCTGCGGCGATCCCTCAGCCCCCAACAGCAATATCCAAGAATCTCAACCAGAAATAGAAGTAAAAACTAAACCTCAAGATAGGCCATCGGGAGAGCCCGTATCCCCAGGAAAGATACCAAGAAGTGCCGGAGGATCCCTTGGCACTAACGTCGCTACGGGTTCTAGTAACAACGCAACTGCGTCCGCCACAATCGAACCCCCCCAATATTGCGAGCTAAATCAAGCTAGAGTTTCCGACCCAAATCCTCCTCTAAACGTCCGTAACGAACCAAACGTGGAAACTAGCGAAGTAATTGGCACTGTTGACAACGGTACGTTTTTGTCGGTAAAAGACGAGAAAAATGGCTGGCTGCAAGTTACTTATCAAAGTTCGGAAGCAGAGGTTTCCGGGTGGGTTGCCAAAAATCGTACCGAAACCAATTGTAATTATAAAAAGCAGCAAATTAACTTCCCAGAAGGCCGGGGTAGCGTGCAAATTAGCGATCGCCATATCGGTGGAGGTTCTCACGAATATGTTTTTAACGCTTCTGAAGGTCAAACTTTGACCGTTACCGTCAAAAAAGGTGCCTTGCCTTTCATCCATCCTCCTAACGATCCAAACCACCAACAAGACTTAAGCGGTGGCGGTCACTATACGCCGAAAAAAAATGTCACTGTAGAATTACCCGCCACGGGAGATTATTTATTGATGTTTGATTCAAATTTTAAGGGATATGATTACGACATCTTAGTTGAATTACAATAAGGCCATAAGTTGAGGAATGCGAATTGTTTCCTCCAACTGAAAAAAGGCATATTTCACGGTATGCTAATCAACGAACTCCATAAATAAAAAAACCAAGAATTAAAATATGCCAAGAACTCAAAGAAACGATAACTTCATAGATAAAAGCTTTACTGTAATGGCAGACATAATTCTCAAAATCCTGCCTACCAAGCAGCGATCGAAAGAAGCTTTTGCCTATTATCGCGACGGTATGTCGGCGCAAGGAGATGGAGAATATGCGGAGGCTCTAGATAACTACGAGCAAGCCCTGGAACTCGAAGAAGATCCTATAGATCGCAGCTACGTTCTCTACAACATTGCTTTAATTCATACCAGCAACGGCGAACACGATCGAGCATTGGAATATTATTATCAAGCATTAGATGATAACCCAAAAATGCCGCAAGCTCTGAATAATGTTGCCGTAATTTTCCACTACAGAGGAGAACAGGAAAAAGAAAAAGGAGACTTGGAAGCTGCCGAAGCGATGTTTGATAAAGCGGCTGAATATTGGAAACAAGCAATTAGTTTCGCGCCTAATAATTACCTAGAAGCTCAAAACTGGTTAAAGATTACCGGGCGATCGACAAAGGATGTATTTTTCTAAAATGCATCTCAATTAAAGCCAAGTTAGCAGATAAAATCGACCAAAGAAATGATAGACATAGAAGAAGTAAAAAAAGTCGCCAACCTCGCGAGATTGCAACTAACACCAGAAGAAGAACAAGAGTTTACAACTCAGTTAAATAGCATTCTAGACTATTTCGAGCAACTGAGCGAATTAGACACCGAGAAAGTAGCTCCAACAAGCCGAGCAATTAATCTCAATAATATTATGCGATCGGATGAATTAGAACCTTTTGCTAATCGAGAAGAAATCTTAGCTTGTGCCCCAGAAACCGATGGAGAATTTTTTAAAGTTCCAAAGATTCTCAGCGAAGAATAAAACTGATACTTTTTAAAAAGTTCGTAGTAATCGCGAAGAGCGATTTATAAAGATGAATCGCTCTTCGCGATTACTACGAACAGTAGTAGCGCAACACAGCTAAAGTGGTGGGTAAACTTCGATCGGGATCCCTTGTAGTAATCGC
>CALKCV010000092.1 GCA_938083405.1 uncultured Microcoleaceae cyanobacterium
TGGCCGCGGACGAGAGAGGGTTTATCCGAGTAAACGATGCCTTGCAGTCCGTATCTCATTCCCAAGTATTCGCTGCCGGGGATGTGGCGACGATGGTAAACCACCCGCGCCCCAAAGCGGGAGTATTCGCCGTGCGTCAGGGGCAACCGTTATTTGAAAACTTGCAGCGATCGCTCTTGGGAAAACCCCTAAAACCCTTCGCGCCCCAGAAACAATTTTTGATTCTGGTAGGAACCGGTGAGGAAGAAGCGATCGCCTCTCGCGGTTGGTTCGGTTTGGGGCCCAATTCTTTACTCTGGCGCTGGAAAGATAAAATAGACCGGGAATTTATGGAACGCTTCGCCAATTTAGAACCGATGTCGGAACCAAGGCAGGTTCCAGAAGCCGAAGCATCAATGCGCTGCGCCGGTTGCGGGGCGAAAGTTGGGGGCAGCATTCTAGAACGAGTGCTAAAGCGCATCCAAGCAGAAAACTCGATGCCGAAGCGCGAAGACATTCTCATCGGACTGGACGGGGCGGAAGATGCTGCCGCCGTTAGGGTAGCGCCGGGACGAGTGATGGTACAGACTATCGATTATTTCCGCGCTTTGCTCGACGATCCGTTTTTATTGGGGAAAATTGCGGCAAACCATTGTTTGAGCGACTTATTTGCTATGGGGGCAACTCCCCATAGCGCCCTGGCGATCGCCACTATCCCCCACGCCGCACCGGCAAAAGTCGAAGACGATCTCTATCAACTATTATCTGGGGCCGTCCAAGTCTTAGAGAAAGCGGGGGCAGTCCTCATCGGCGGACATACCAGCGAAGGCAGCGAGCTCGCCTTCGGCTTGAGCTGCAACGGTTTGGCCTTTCCCGAGAAACTGTTGCGCAAGGGCGGGATGAAACCGGGAGACGCGCTGATTTTAACCAAAACTTTGGGCACGGGCACTTTGTTTGCTGCGGATATGCGCCTGGAGGCAAAGGGGCGCTGGATCGAAGGGGCGATCAAATCGATGTTAGTTTCCAACCAGAGGGCGGCAGCGCTGTTGGTGGAATTTGGAGCGACTGCTTGTACGGATGTTACTGGGTTTGGCTTGTTGGGGCATTTGCTGGAAATGACTGGCCCTGCCGGTGTGGCGGTGGAGTTAGAGTTGGAGGCGATACCGATGTTGCCGGGGGCGGCGGAAACTTTGGCGCGAGGGATTTTTAGTTCTTTGCATCCAGAGAACTTCGTGCGGTCGAGGTTTCTAGAAAATGGGGAGGTGGCGGCGCGGCATCCTCTTTATCCTATATTGTTCGACCCGCAAACTTCTGGCGGGTTGCTGGCATCGGTACCTAGCGATCGCTCTTCTGCCTGTTTGGATGCTTTGCGGCGAGAGTATCCAGAGAGTCGAATTATTGGACAGGTTCTGGGTCGGGGAAGGCTGTCGGTTATTTCACTGTAGTAGCGCCAGAAAGCTTAAAAATGTGGGTAAAAATATTAACGCTAAAGTTAGTTGTCAGTTGGAACGTTGGAACGTCGATCCAATAGATAAAATGTTTTTACCCACAATTTTAGCTCTTAAGCGCTAGTAGCAATTGTACCAGCATCCTTCGCCTCTAGTACGCTGCAATTAAAAATATCCTCAAACTATTGGACTACGAGTCCAACTCGGACGCGCTGCAACAAAGCACTAATCCCTTCGCCGCGATGATAATGGCTCATCTAAAAACCAAGGTCACAATATTTTTTTGTAGTGGTAAAGATGTAGTGACTGTTCTAACGTAATCGCTCTTCGCGATTCATCGATCGGAGTCGCTGAAGCGATTACTAATATCAAGTCGCAATAAACAACCATAAAAAAATCAAGAGAGGAAAAAGGGTTTGGGCAAGGCATAACAAGGAGCCCACACATTTCCCTCAATTATTAATTATTAATTATTAATTATTAATTGTTATAAGTACCCGTGCAAAATTAATTAGACATATTGAACAGGCGACGTCGGCCTGTTCCGAAGGGCAAATCCGGGGTCCAAATAGCTCGATCGCTACCTCTGACCCACTACCGAATTTCAGCAGTTGCTTGCCCCAGAGCAAAACTAAAGGACGATCTGGTAGCATTGGGAATTAAGAAAAGAAAGCGGGTTTTTAATCAAATACCTTCGCCGGCCCATCTTGTAGGTTGGGCGAACGCGAGCGCGAAACGAACACGAAGATGTTGGGTTGCGCTGCCCTTGACCCAACCTACGAATGGTATTTTTTATTTTGGGGAAGGTATTGTAATAAAAACCCAGTTTCTAGGCGGACGATGAATATCCCCGCCGCCCCCCATTCGCGAGCCAAGATACGCTTGGGAATTAATCCAATTGAAATTTACTTAAAAACATGGTAAACAATCTGTCAGTTGCCAATGCCAAACCCGAAGAATTAGCCCCACCCCACCGACTCAATATTGCCCTGACCTTTATCATTATTGGTGGAGGGTTGTTTTTGCAATGGGAGGCGGCGCATCTTTCTAGTTGGCAGGGAATCGTAATAGTAGCGATCGCCTTTTCGTTTCTATTTTTACCCCTGTACTCCTTATTACACGAAGCCGAACATCGCCTCTTTCATCCCAACCCCACCATCAACGATATTTTTGGTTTCATCTTAGCAGCATTCTTCCCCGGTTCCTTCACCTTTTTACGCGCCTGCCACCTGGGGCACCACCGCCGAAATCGTAGCGACCACGAAATGTTCGACCTTTATTATCCCACGGATAATTTATTGCTCAAGCGCATTTATTTTTATGCCTTGTATTTAGGAATGTTTTGGCTATCAATCCCAGTGGCGACTCTAATCTTATTAGTTTCTCCGTGGTTGTTGAAAGCGCAATTATTAAAAGATACTCCATCGGTTTCGGCAATGGTTGGCGGCATTCAGCCTTGGTATGTTATCCGCATTCGTTTGGAAAGTTTGGCAGTAGTTTTAATCCAGTTAGGGATATTTTTTGCCCTAGATTTAAACTGGAAAACCTATTTCCTAATGTATGGATTTGCTGCCATTAATTGGTCGTCGCAACAATACATTCCCCATGCCGACTCTCCCAGGGAAGTCATAAATGGGGCGCACAATTTAGTCACAAATCCTTTTTATAGCG